>JBHICX010000351.1:0-2728 GCA_046759805.1 Kiloniellales bacterium
AGGCCACCGTGCAGGAGCGCCACGCCGCCCACCCGGAGCGCCAAGGCGTGGTCCAGAAGTGCACCTTCTGCGTGGAGAAGGTGGACGAGGCGAAGGAACGTGGCCTCACCCCCGGGGTCGATCTCGAGGTGACGCCGGCCTGCGCCGCGTCCTGTATCGCCGAGGCCATCCACTTCGGCGACCTGGGTGACGCCGACAGCAACGTCTCGCGGCTCATTCGCGACAACCACAGCTTCCAGATGCATGCCGAGCTCGGGACCGAGCCGCGCATCCACTACCTTTATGAGACGCCGGCCGTGCCCGGCCGTGACCCGGCGCCCGAGGAAACCGACGATCGGACACTCATCGACCCGACCAATCCCCTGGTCGGCGGGCGGCAGAAGTTCTGGGATGCGCGGGCGGCGATGAACTTCGTGCTGGGCGGCCTCGGCTCGGGATTGGCGGTGGCGGCCTATGCGGCGCATCTCATCGGTGCCGTGCCGGCGGCAAGCCTGCCTGCGCTCTACACCCTGGCGGCGGCGGTGATGGCGGTGGGCCTGTTCTTCGTGTTCCTCAAGCTCGGGCGCAAGCTCCGCTTCACCTACGTGCTGCGCCGGCCGCAAAGCTCGTGGATGAGCCGCGAGACCTGGGCGGCGGTGGTGTTCTTCCCGGCAGTCCTGGCCGACCTCATGTGGCCGCAGCCGCCGTTGCACCTGCTGGTCGGGGTGGCGGCGGTCGCCTTCCTCTATGCCCAGGCGCGGATCCTGCACGCGGCCAAGGGGGTTCCCGCCTGGCGCGGGCCGCTGATGCCGTGGATGCTGGTGACGACCGGGCTCTACGAGGGCGTGGCCGTTCTGCTGCTGGCCCATCTGGCGTTTCCCGAGGCGCTGCCGGTGGGGTCCCAAGTCGTGGCCGCCGGCGCCGGGCTGGCGGTGCTGGGCGACGCCCTGTGGGTGGCTTACCTGCGCACCGCCAAAGCCGCCGGCATCGGCCCCTTGTCGCGCCGCGTGCTCACCCGGCTGACGCCGTGGCTGGTCGGCATCGGCCATGCGCTGCCGTTGGTCGCCTACGCCGTGGCGTTGATGGTGCCGGCGGCGCCGCTGGTCGCGTTGGGCGCCGTGGCGGCGCTCGCCGGCGGAGTCGCCTGGAAGGCCGTAGTCGTGCTCCGGGCCTGCCACCAGCAGGGCTTCGCGCTCACCCGGCTGCCGCAACGCGGCTCCGGCGCCCGCGCCGCCCCGCCACTAGCGGCACCCTACCGCCAGGCCCAAGAGCAGCCGGCCTGAGGACGACGCGGATGGCCGCCGGCTACATGTTCGCCCCGGCCGTGGAGACCATGCCGAGGGACCGCCTGGCGGCCCTGCAGCTGGAGCGGCTTAAGACGACCTTGCGCCACGCCTACGGCAACGTGGCCTACTACAAGAAAAGCTTCGATGCCGCCGGGGTGGCGCCCGAGGACCTGAAGGGGCTCGACGACCTGACCCGCTTTCCGTTTACGGTCAAGGACCACCTGCGGGACTTCTACCCGTTCGGCATGTTCGCGGTGCCCCGGCCGGAGGTGATGCGGGTGCACGCCTCCTCGGGTACCACCGGCAAACCGTCCGTGGTCGGCTACACCCATGAAGACCTCGAGGTCTGGGCCGATCTGATGGCGCGCACCATGGCCTGTGCCGGGGCGCGGCCGGGCGACATCGTGCACAACGCCTACGGCTATGGCCTGTTCACCGGCGGGCTCGGCGCTCACTGCGGCGGCGAACGCCTGGGCTGTACGGTGGTTCCGGTGTCCGGCGGCTTCACCGAGCGCCAGATCACGCTGCTCCAGGACCTGGGCGCCCGGGTCCTGTGCGCCACCCCCTCCTATGCGCTCAACATCGCCGAGGTGGCGAGCCGGGCCGGCGTCGACCTGCAGGGCGGGCCGCTTGCCATCGGCATCTTCGGCGCCGAGCCGTGGAGCGAGGCCTTGCGCGCCGAACTGGACCAGCGGCTCGGCATCCAGGCGGTGGACATCTACGGGTTGTCGGAGATCATCGGGCCCGGTGTGGCCGCCGAATGCGTCGAGGCGCGGTCCGGCCTGCATGTCTGGGAGGACTGTTTTCTGATCGAGGTCATCGACCCCGAGACCGGCGAGCCGGTGGCCGTGGGCGAAGCCGGCGAGCTGGTCATCAGCACGCTCGCCAAGCAAGCGCAACCGATGATCCGCTACCGCACCGGCGACGTGACCCGGCTCGGCGACGAGGCGTGCCCTTGCGGGCGCACCCACCGGCGCTTGCTCCGCATCACCGGGCGCACCGATGACATGCTGATCATCCGCGGCGTCAACCTGTACCCCTCCCAGGTGGAGGCGGTGCTGATCGGCCGCCCCGACATAGAGCCCCATTACCAGCTGGTGGTGCGGCGCGACGGGGCGATGGACGCGCTCACCGTCGAGGTGGAGGCCCAATCCGGTGTGCCGGCCGACCGCTACGCCGAGATCGCCGGCGATGTGGAGCACCAGGTCAAGGCCCGACTGGGTGTCGGCTGCCGGGCCGCGGTGCTGGAGCCTGGCCAGGTGCCCCGCTCCGAAGGCAAGGCGGTGCGCGTCCGCGACCTGCGCTCCGAATGAGCCGGCGCCGGCGGTGCCTATGAGACTCAATCGTTCCTAGTGATTGAGTCGCCGTAGGGGCGGGTTTGACCTGCCTTCGCCGAAGCGAAGCTCCAGCTTCGCGCAGGCAGGAACCCGCCCCTACACCGCGAACCACCGGGCGCGAACGGC
>JBHICX010000352.1:0-2721 GCA_046759805.1 Kiloniellales bacterium
GGGGAGTGGGCCGGTACGAGCCAGGCGGAGCCATACACTATCGTCCGACGGCGTAGCCCTGCATGCCGCGCGGATTGGCGGCGGCCTTCACCAGCCCGTCCTTATCACAGGCGACCACCGCCAGCCGGCCCTCGGACCAGCCGTCTGAGACCTCGACCGCGTGGCCGCGGCGGGCGAGCTCGGCCAGCGTCTCCGGCGGGAACCGGTCCTCCAGCGTGAGCGAGCCGGGCCGGGCGTCGCGCGGCCAGAACGAGGACGGGAAATGCTCGGTGTGGAACGCCGGGGCGTCGATCGCCTGCTGCAGGTTCATGGCGTGGTGCAGGTGGCGCAAAAGGAACGGCACCTGCCACTGGTCCTGCTTGTCGCCGCCGGGAGTGCCGAAGGCCATGGCCGGCCGGCCGTCGGCGAGCGCCATCGACGGGGTCAGCGTGGTCCGCGGCCGCTTACCCGGCGCCAGGCTCGCCGGCCGCCCTTCTTCGAGCCAGAACATCTGCGCCCGGGTGCCGAGGCAGAAGCCGAGCTCGGGGATCACCGGCGAGCTCTGCAGCCAGCCGCCGCTCGGCGTCGCCGCCACCATGTTGCCGTGGCGGTCGACGACGTCGACGTGGCAGGTATCGCCGGCCGGCGGGCCGAGCGGCGTCGTGGTCGGCTCGCCGGCGCCCATGGCCTCCATTTGGGCGGAGGCGGCGCGTCGCTTGGCCCCGTCGTCGACCGGGCCGCCATGGCCCTCGATGCGGCCGGGGCGCAGCTCGGTGGACGCCGTCGGCTCGATGAGCCGCCGCCGGTCGTCGTTGTAGGCGTCGCTCAACAACGTCTCCAGCGGCACCTCGACGAAGTCGGGGTCGCCGTAGAACGCCTCGCGGTCGGCAAACGCCAGCTTCGCGCACTCGACCACCGTGTGTACAAAGTCGGCTCCCAGCGGGTCCATGGCCGCCAGGTCGAAGCCCTTGAGCAGGGCCAGCTGCTGCAACAGCACCGGCCCCTGGCTCCACGGCCCCGCCTTGCACAGGGCGAGGCCGTGATAGTCATAGGTCACCGGCGCCTCGATGGTGGCCCGCCATTGGGCCATGTCGTCGGCGGTCAGCAACCCGCCATGACGCCGGCCGCTCACGTCCATGACCTCGTTTCTGCGGCAGAACCGGTCCACCGCCTCGGCGACGAAGCCGCGGTACCAGGCGTCGCGGGCCGCCTCGATCTGCGCCTCGCGGTCGCCGCCGGCGGCCTCGGCCTCACTGAGGATGCGCCGGTAGGCGGCGGCGAGGCCGGGGTTGCGGAACCGGGTGCCGGGCTCCGGCACCTCGCCGCCCGGCAAGTAGACCGCCGCCGAGGTCGGCCACTCGTCGACGAACAGCTGCCGTACCCCGGCGATGGTCTCGGAGATGCGCGCCACCAGCGGGTAGCCGTTCTCCGCATAGCCGATGGCCGGCGCCAGCACCTCGGAGAGCGGCCAGGTGCCCCAGTCGCGCAGCAGCAGCATCCAGGCGTCGAAGGCGCCGGGCACCACCGCCGCCAGCAGCCCGGAGCCGGGCACCAAGTCGAGGCCGAGCTCCCGGAAGCGGGCGATGGTGGCGGCGGCCGGCGCCGTCCCCTGGCCGCAGATGACCTGGGTCAGGTGCCGATCCGCCCGGTGCACGATGATCGGCACCTCGCCGCCCGGGCCGTTTAGGTGCGGCTCCACCACCTGCAGGGTGAAGCCGGCGGCGGCAGCGGCGTCGAAGGCATTGCCGCCGCGCTCCAGCACCCCCATGGCGACCGCGGACGCAATCCAGTGGGTCGAGGCGGCGACCCCGAAGGTGCCGCGAATCTCGGGGCGGGTGGTGAACATGGGATGCGGACTATAGGGCCAGCGGCCGGTCTCTGTCATCGATCTCTTGGATGCGCTTTCGCCACCGGCCCTTGGCTCACCAAGAGCTCAATGACAGGGACCGGCCGGCGGACCAGGCGCGTGATACTCGGAGGCGAGATGACTTAAAGCCGGCCCAGCTGGCGCGGCCGGGCTCGTGTGGGCGCGGGGGATTAGCGAAGCGGCCGTCTAAGGACTAGGGCCAGAAGCCTTGCCCTTAACGCCAATGCCGCCTTAGAACCGCTTGCGCGTGTACATCGACAGAAATGTGCCTGGGGAAACCTCCAACAACCTCATTGCGACCTCACCATTGTCGGCGATACGGACGACTTCGGCCGTGAAAGCGCCCGTGGTTCCGGACCCACCCGTGCGGATTTCGCCGGAGACCCTATCTCGCACCCTCGCGTGCGCAAAAGGGCCAGCTAGCCTGAACCCGCCAGCGGACCAGTCATGAGTCTTATGTTTTTTCCCGTAGAATTCGAGAATTAAAGGCTGATCGTAAATCCTGTGATGAGCCCGTCGTTCACGAGACCAGACGCCTTTGATGCGTTCTAGGAGGAAACTCCCGAGTCCCATCCGCCCCTAACCGACGCTTCCCAAATGACCCACCCGGCGCCGCACATCCGGCGCCAGCCACGCACCTAACAGAATTCCGATTACAGCCTAATAGCGACATCCCCCAATTGAAAGATGAATGCGCCAATTATCATGCGATGGCGATTTCCGCTGTTGGCTGGGAGCGGTAGTAGGCGATGTACCCGTGTAGCGTCCGCTTAGGGCAACCTAGCGGACATTCACGGCAAGTTCGTCGGCTCTCGAGCATTAATACCATCGGCCATTACGGCCGACTCCTAGCCTCCCGCTCCCCCACCCGGCCA
>JBHICX010000353.1:0-2700 GCA_046759805.1 Kiloniellales bacterium
CGCGGGCGTTGTCGGGCTCGCGGTCGAGGGTGAAGCGCAGGTTGTTGGCGATGTAATCATGGCCCGGATAAACCAGCGTGTCGTCGTCGAGCCGGGCCAGCTGGCCGGCAAAGGTGTGATAGAGCTCGACCGGGTGGCCGCCGCTATGGCAGTTGCCGGCGCCGGCGTTGAACAGGGTGTCGCCACAGAACAACGCTGGTTGGTCGGTGTGCGACAACAGGCAGATATGGCTCATGGTGTGGCCGGGGGTGTCCAGCGCCTCCAGCTCCACCGTGCGGCCGATCTTGATCACGTCGCCGGCCTTAAGCCCGCGGTCGATGCCGGGAATCTTGGACCTGGCGTTCTCGTGGGCCAGCAGCTTGGCGCCGGTGGCGGCGATCATCGCCTGGTTGCCGCCGATGTGGTCGCCGTGCTCGTGGGTGTTGAGCAGCTGGGTGATCGCCCAGCCCCGGCGCTTCGCGGCGGCCAGGCACTTTGCGTGGTCCAGCGGGTCGATCGCCAGCGCTTCACCGGTCTCCGAGCAGGCGATCAGATAGTTGAAGTTGCGGTAGGCGTTGGCGGTCCAGATCTGTTCGACGATCACGGCTTCCTCCCTGGCGGCTGGGCATCGGCCGGAATGTAGCGCGTGCCGGGCGCGGCGTCATCGCCTGTTCGCCGGCCCGCGCTATTTCATTACGACTCGACGGGGACAAATGTTCGTGCTATGTTCTTTCTGTGTGTTCACGGAATGTTCAGGCTGACAAATGGCAAGATTTAGTATACTCATAGAAAGCCATAACAAGATATTGTGGTTTTCCACAATTCATCCTATCCACAGCTGTGGATAAGAGGGGGTCTGGGGAGGCAATAGGGGTGTTCGACATCGTCCATGTCGAACGCGGGAATCGTGTTCAGACGGACAATTCCCGGAATTTTGGGCTGACCGAGTTCGGCAAGTCGACGCTTTCGGATCGCTATCTCCGGCCTGGGGAAAGCTTTCAGGAGCTGTTCATGCCGGCGACGCCGACCCTGTCCAACGGCGGCGGCCACGGCCTGCCGATCTCCTCCCGCGCCTCATCATTGGCCACGCCCACGACTTCCAGAGCCATGCCACCGAGCATTCCGAGGCCGCGACCGGCGGCACTTGCGAAGAGATCTTCGAGAACGCCTGATTCCTCCCTGTAACTCCCCTCCGGTCGGGCGGTCGCAACCGACCAGCTAGCAGGTCCGCGACCACCCGGCCGGAGGGAGTTTTTTGTCAGAAATCGGGGTCAGACTGAAATTTTCAGAAATCGGGGTCAGACTGAAATTTTAAAATCCCAGTCTGACCCCGATTTTGAACTTGATTAGGCCGCCGCCTCAATGAGGCGGATCGGCTGGCGCCGGCGCCCCCAGCGACCCGGCGGCCCGTCGAACACCCCGGCGCAGCGCGCCCCGCAGGCCCGGCAATGGCCTTCGTCGCTCAGGCCCCAATCGGAGAGCTCGTACCAGTCGCGGCCGATTAGGGTGGCACCGCAGCCATGGCAATAGGTGCTGCCGCCGGCCTTGTCGTGCACGTTGCCGGTGTAGGCGTAGCGCACGCCGTTCTGGATCGCAATCCGGCGCGCCATGCTAAGCGTCGCCGGCGGCGTCGGCGGCTTGTCCAGCATCTTCCAGTCCGGGTGGAAGGCGGTGAAATGCAGCGGCACGTCCGGCCCCAGGGTCGCGACCACCCACCGGGTCATGGCGTCGATCTCCTCCGCCGAGTCATTCTCGCCGGGGATCAACAAGGTGGTCAGCTCCAGCCAGCAATCGGTCTCCTGCTTGATGTAGGCCGCGGTCTCTTTCACGGTCTCCAGCTTTCCGGTGCACAGCTTCTTATAGAACCCCTCGGTGAAGCCCTTGAGGTCGAGATTGGCGGCGTCCATGTGCCGGTAGAACTCGACCCGGGGCTCGGGGCAGATGTAGCCGGCGGTCACCGCCACCGCCTTGATGCCGCGGGCGTGGCAGGCCTTGGCCACGTCGACGGCGTACTCCAGGAAGATCACCGGATCGTTGTAGGTAAACGCCACCGCGCGGCAGCCGAGCTGCTCGGCGGCCTGGGCGATGGTCTCGGGCCCAGCCTGGGCGGTCAGCCGGTCGAACTCGCGGCTCTTGGAAATGTCCCAGTTCTGGCAGAACTTGCAGGTCAGGTTACAGCCGGCGGTGCCGAAGGACAGGATCGGCGTGCCGGGCAGATAGTGGTTCAACGGCTTCTTCTCGATCGGATCGACGCAGAAGCCCGAGGAGCGGCCATAGGTGGTCAGCACCATGCGGTCGCCGGCCCGCGCGCGCACGAAGCACAGGCCGCGCTGACCCTCGTTAAGGCTGCAGAACCGCGGGCACACGTCGCACTGGATGCGGCCGTCGTCGAGCCTGTGCCAGTACCGGCCGGGCACCCCCGACGGCTTCGTGGCCTCGCACTGGGTTGATGTCGGCATGGTCGCCAACTTGATCCCGGCGCCCTCCTCGGGCTCCGCGGCCGGGGCGGGCGGCTCGCAAAATCGAACACCCGATCCAGCCGATGTCGTTTATATTATACGTGCATATAATAATATAGGTAGCCGGAACGCGTCGATAACCACCTGGCCTGCCCGGCGGGAGAACGGCGAGGGAAATGGGTTTCGTGAGGCAGCCGGCGGTGGCTGGCCTGTTCTATCCCGGCGAGCCGGATGCGCTCGACCAGGCGGTCGGCGGCTACCT
>JBHICX010000354.1:0-2673 GCA_046759805.1 Kiloniellales bacterium
GATGCACCAAATCGCCCCCAATCATTCCTCCATAATGCCAGACCACCGGCGGCGAACGGCGCTAACAAGAGCGTCACGACACCGACTTGGCCGCTGCCGAGACCCATCGCTGCGCAAATAACTTGGGGACTATCATGGGACGCCGATCTGGGCTAGAGTGATTACGTCTGGGTTAGTCTGATTACTAAAAAGGGGGGCCATCCAGGAAATGTCGGCCGAGTTTCCAGGCTCGGTTTCAGTGGAAAAACTACCTGGCGGCCGCGAGGATTGTGGGGGGGCATCCGCGACGGCTGGGGAAGGGTTTCGACGCTCGTCCATAGCCGCACCCACGCGGCTTTTTCGCCATCCGCTGGCGCGCGAGGTGGCAATTGCGCTGACCTTCAAGGCGGCGGCGCTCGTGGTGCTGTACCTCGCCTTTTTCGGCCCCTGGCAGCGCCCTGAGGTGACGCCCGCGGGCCTGGAAACCACCCTGTTCGAGGCCGCTCGCTCCGATTCCGCCGGGAGCGCCGGAGATGATTGACCTCGACGTGGTGCAGCTCTCGCGGCTGCAGTTCGGCCTCACCGCCATGTATCACTTCCTGTTCGTGCCGCTGACGATCGGCCTGTCGGTGCTCCTGGCCGTCATGGAAAGCGTCTACGTCATGACGGGCCACAAGGTTTGGCGCGACATGACCCGGTTCTGGGGCATGCTCTTCGGCATCAACTTCGCCATGGGCGTCGCCACCGGCCTCACCCTGGAGTTCCAGTTCGGCACCAACTGGGCCTATTTCTCCCATTACGTGGGCGACGTCTTCGGCGCGCCGCTGGCCATCGAGGGGATGATGGCCTTCTTCCTGGAGGCCACCTTCGTCGGCCTGTTCTTCTTCGGCTGGGATCGGCTCAGCAGGCTGGGGCACCTGGCGGCGACCTGGATGGTGGCCATCGGCGCTAACCTTTCGGCCCTGTGGATCCTGGTCGCCAACGCCTGGATGCAGAACCCGGTGGGCGCCCGCTTCAATCCCGAGACCATGCGCATGGAGCTCACCTCCTTCTTCGACATCTTCTTCAATCCGGTCGCCCAGTCGAAATTCGTGCATACGGTGAGCGCCTGCTACGTCACCGGCGCCGTCTTCGTGCTGGCGGTGAGCGCGTTCTATCTCCTGCGCGGCCGGGACACGGGGTTCGCCAAGCGGTCCATGACGGTGGCGGCGAGCTTCGGCCTGGCCTCGGCCCTTTCGGTGGTCGTTCTCGGCGACGAGAGCGGATATACGGCCAACCACACCCAAAAGATGAAGATCGCCGCCTTCGAGGCGGAGTGGGAGACCCATCCGGCGCCGGCCGGGTTCAACGTCTTCGCGCTGCCCGACATGGAGGCCGGCCGCAACCGGTACGAGCTCAAGATTCCGTGGGTTCTCGGCCTGATCGCCACGCGCTCGGTCGACACGGTGGTGCCGGGGATCAACGACCTGGTGGAGCAGTCCAAGGAACAGGTGCACAAGGGCGTCATTGCTTATGAGGCGCTGCAACGCCTCCGTGCGAACCCGGACGACGTTGAGGCGCGGCGCGCTTTCGAGGCCAACTGGCGCAACTTCGGCTATGCCCTGTTGCTCAAGCGTCACAACGACGCTGTCATCGGCGCCACCGACGATCAGGTCGCGGCCGCCGCCCGCGACACCGTGCCATCGGTGGTGGCAATGTTCTGGACCTTCCGCTTCATGGTGGGGATCGGGTTCTTCCTGATCGCCCTGTTCGCCCTCGCCTTCTACCTGGCATCGGCGCGGCGGCTGGAGAAACGCTGGTTTCTATGGCTGTGTCTGTGGAGCCTGCCGCTGCCCTGGATCGCCAGTGAGCTCGGTTGGTTCGTGGCCGAGCACGGCCGCCAGCCGTGGCTCATCGAGGGCATATTGCCGACCTACATGGGCGTCTCCTCGGTGTCGGCCGGCGCCGTCTGGTCCAGCCTCATCGGATTCGTGCTGTTTTACAGCGCGCTCGCCGTCGTCGATGTTTTTCTCATGATCAAGTACGTCAGGATCGGCCCCTACGGCAAGCCGCCGGGCGAGGCCGCCGCCGAACCCGCGGGCGCGGCGCCGGCCCCCGGCCCGGCAGCGGGCAGTGAGTGAGGCGGAGGCGGCCCGTGGAAAAGTTGATATTCCTCGACTACGAAACCCTGCGGGTGCTGTGGTGGCTGTTGCTCGGGGCGCTGGCCATCGGCTTCGCCATCATGGACGGCTTCGACCTTGGGGTCGGCACGCTGCTCCCCTTCGTCGCCCGCAGCGATACCGAGCGTCGGATGCTGATCAACTCCATCGCGCCGGTCTGGGAGGGCAACCAGGTATGGCTCGTGCTCGGCGCCGGCGCCGCGTTCGCGGCCTGGCCGCCGTTCTATGCCGTGGTCTTCTCGGGCTTTTACGTCGCCGTGTTCCTGGTGCTGGTCGCCCTGATCCTGCGGCCGGTGGGATTCACCTTTCGCAGCAAGGTTGCGAATCCGGCTTGGCGGGCGCTTTGGGACTGGGCGCTGTTCGCCGGCGGCCTCGTGCCCGCGCTTGGGTTCGGCGTAGCCTTCGGCAATCTTTTGCTGGGTGTGCCCTTCCATTTCGACGACAACCTGCGCCCCTTCTACACGGGCGGATTCTTCGGCCTGTTCGCACCCTTCGCGGTGCTGTGCGGGGTGCTCAGCGTCGTCATGTTGGTCAT
>JBHICX010000355.1:0-2665 GCA_046759805.1 Kiloniellales bacterium
CAGACGGTCCAGGACCTCGACGATCACCAGCTTATCGTCTACGGCGACCTCGGCCGGCCGCCGTCGCCGAACATCAACTGGCTGACCACCATCGGACTGAACGGCGCCACGCCGCGCAAGCCGGTGCTGACCGTCAATAACCTGTACGGCATCTACGGTGCCATCCGCGCCGGCCTCGGCATCGGCTCGCTGCCCGACTACATGGCAGCACCTGACCGGGGGTTGGTGAAGGTGTTGCCGGAATTGGTCGGGTCTGCCGCGGATGCCTACTTCGTGTATCCCGAGGAGCTGCGCCACTCCAAGCGCGTCACGGTGTTCCGCGACTTCCTCATCCGCAAGGTCGCCGAAACCCAGTTCTGACCGGCCTCGCGGCGCCCGGCCATGCATGAGACGCATGGCTGAGGCGCGAGTTTAGGCGTGGTGTACCTCGCGTCGGTGCCCTACATGTCGAGCGATCACAGTTGCCTCGTAACATAGGCAACCGGGTTTATCGGATGCGGGGTTCATACCCTCCCGTTCCTCCCGAACGTGATACCTCCCTGTTTTGACTGCCGGGATCTCGTCGAGATCCCGGCTTTCTTTTTGGTCACCCTTTTCAGCGATTGCCGCTGGCGAGTTTCACCGCGGCTGGGTGGGCGCGCAGTCGGGCCATCGCCCAGACCCCGAGAAACGGTCCGATGGCCAGCGGCGCGAAGGCGTAGCGCCAGCCCAGGGTTGCCACCGCGTAGGGCATCAGGTGGATGGTGACGAGCGTCAGCAAGAAACCGACGCAGGTCTGCACCGTCAGCATGGTACCAACCAGGCCATGGTCCGAAAGCTCGGCGATGCTGGCCGAGAACTGCGGCGAATCCGCGACCACCGCCACCCCCCAGATCAGACACAACGCCGTCACCAGCCAGGGATCGGCCCCGAACAGGAAGCCGATGGCAAGCGCGCAACCGCCGCTCACCGTCATCGCCAGCATGGTCAGCCCGGTGCGCCCGATGCGGTCGGCCGCCAATCCGCCGGCCAGACAACCCAGCGCGCCGACGCCGACGGTGGCGAAGGTGGCAAGCTTGGCCGCGACGGGCGCGCTCTCGGGCGCCATGGTCGCGGCGAAGCTGGCGTGCAAGAACAGCGTGATCCAAGCCCACATGGCGTAGAGCTCCCACATGTGCCCGAAATACCCCAGGTTGGCGAGCCGCAGCGGCTTTACCTGCCAGGCGCGCAGCACCATGCGCGTGTTGAAGCGCGGCATCTCCTGGAGGTTGGGGCCGAGGCCGGCCAAGTTGATCAGCAACGCCGCGCCGGCGGCCGAGGCCGAGGCGGCGGCGACGGTGAACCGCCAGTCGACGCCGCCCAAGGCGTTGAACAGGTGCGGCGCGGCGGAACCGAGGGTCAGCGCGCCGACCAGCAGGCCGAGCAGCAGCCCCATGTCCCCCTTGGCCCAGGTGGTGGCAAGCTTCATGCCGCCCGGGTAGACCCCCGCCATGCACATGCCGGTCACAAATCGCGGCACGGCGACCCACGGCGAGGCCGGATCGAGCACCAGGATCGCGGCATTGGCGGCCGCCCCAATGAGTGCGGAGGCCATGAAGAAGCGCCGCGGGTCGAGCCGGTCGGCGAGGCCCGTAACCGCGCTCAGCAACGTCCCGGCGACGAACCCGGCCTGCACGCTGGAGGTGAATAGCGCCTCGGCAAAGCCGCCGAGCGCATAGGTTTGGCGTAGCGCCGGCACCACCGCCGTGGCCGAGAACCACAGCGCCATTGCCGCCACCTGGCAAATCGCCAGCACCGCAAGCGACATCCCTTTGCTTCGCCCGGTTACCACCCGTCACCCCCTTGTACCAACGCTACCCACCGCCCCAACTTCGAATGCATGCTGGGCCTTCGCCCGATCCAACCGACTTGTCAAGGACGGGCCGCGGGCCCACCGGCCCAGGCGGCTTGTCCTTGACAAGCCGGTTGGATCAGGCAATTCAGCAATCGCGCATTCGCAGACGGAGGCCGTGGAGCGATGTTTGTGGGGCTGGCCGAAGCCATGGGGCGGGTGACCGGCTGATGGCCTATTGGCTGGTCAAGTCGGAGCCCGGCGCCTGGTCCTGGGACGACCACGTCAAGGCGGGCGTGGCCGAATGGGACGGGGTGCGCAACCACCAGGCCAACAACAACATGAAGGCGATGGAAGTCGGCGACCGCGCCTTCTTCTATCATTCGGTCAACGAGAAGCGGGTGGTCGGCGTCCTCGAGGTGGTCCGTCCCTGGTACCCGGATCCCGGCGATTCGACCGGCCGCTTCGGCATGGTCGACTTCAAGGCGCTGATGGCGGTGCCCCGCCCGGTGAGCCTGGCCGCGATCAAGGCCGAGCCACGCCTGCAATCGATGGCCTTGCTGCGCCAGTCGCGGCTGTCGGTGGTTCCGGTACGCGACCGGGAATGGCGGGTCATCTGCGCCATGGCCGGGGTCGCGGCATGAGCCCCGAGGTGGCCGCCGGCAGGGCGCCGCTTTGCCGGCTCGACGAGCTGCCCGACGGCGGCGCAAAGGGCTTCATCGTGCCGGGAGTCGGCGAGACCGGCGATCTGTTCCTGGTGCGCCGGGGCCGGCGGGTCTATGGCTACGTCAACAGTTGCCCGCATGCCGGCACGCCGCTCGAGCTGATCGAAGACCGGTTCCTGAACCGCGACGG
>JBHICX010000356.1:0-2660 GCA_046759805.1 Kiloniellales bacterium
CCGACGGCCGGGTGGTCGAGGTCCTGCTCACCCCGGAAGCGAGCCCGGCGGCCAACTACGGCTTCGACGTCACCCCGGCCCGACTGATCACCGGGCTGATCACCGAACGCGGCGTCTGTGCGGCGTCGCGGGAGGGCCTCAGTGGCCTGTTCCCCGAGCGCGGCCAAAGCGGCGCGAGCGGCTGAGCAACACGGCCATGCTGAGCCTGTGGTCCGATCGGGAAGCGGCGCGCCTGGCGGCGCACTACGCCAAGGCGGGCGTGGGCCGGGACCTGGCGCTCAGGGTGTACACCACCCGCCTCATCGGCGGTGACCCCCGGCTGGTGATCCACGGCGGCGGCAACACCTCGGTCAAGACCCGGATGACCGACCCGGCCGGCGATGAGGTGGAGGTGCTGTGCGTCAAGGGCAGCGGCTGGGACATGGCGACCATCGAGCCGGCGGGCCTGCCGGCGCTAAGGCTCCAACCGCTGCGCCGGCTGGCGTCGCTAGACGCGCTCTCCGACGAGGCCATGGTCAACTCGCACCGCTGCAACCTGTTGGACAGCTCGGCCCCCAACCCCTCGGTCGAGACCTTGCTGCACGCCTTCCTGCCGCACCGGTTCGTCGATCACAGCCACGCCAACGCGGTGCTGGCGCTCACCGATCAACCGGACGGGGAGGCCATCTGCGCCGAGCTCTATGACGGCCGGGCGGCGCTGGTGCCCTATATCATGCCCGGCTTCGCGCTGGCCAAGAAGGCCAAGCAGGTGCACGAGGCCGACCCGGACACAAAGGGGCTCATTCTCCTCAAGCACGGCATCTTCAGCTTCGCCGACACCGCGCGCGAGGCCTATGAGCGGATGATCGCGCTCATAAGCTTGGCCGAGGACCGCTTGGCTCGCGGCCCGCGCAAGTCCCTGGCCGTGGCGGCGCTGCCGAACGACCTGGCCACGGGGGCGGAGGTGGCGCCGATCCTGCGCGGGCTGGTCGCGATCCCGGAGGACGGGGCCGACCCTGGCTCCGCCGGAGGCTCCGCCGAGGCGAGAGGCTCCGCCGAGGCGAGCGGCCGGTTTCGGCGCCTGGTCTTGGCCTTCCGCGACCCGCCGCCCGTGCTGGCGTTCGTGAACGGGGCCGAGCTCGACCGCTACGGCCAGGCAGGGGTGGTGACACCCGACCATGTGATCCGCACCAAGCCGAAGCCGCTCATCCTGCCGCCGCCGGCGGCCGGCAGGCTGGACAAGTTCCGCGACGCGGCCCGGGCCGCGGTCGAGGGCTTCCAGGCCGATTACCGGGCCTATTTCGAGCGCCACAACGCCCGCGTCGGCGGCATCAAGAGGCCGCTAGATGCGATGCCGCGGGTGATCCTGGTGCCGGGGCTCGGCCTGTTCGGGCTCGGCGTCACGGCCAAGGAGGCCGGTATCGCCGCCGACATTGCCGAGACCATGATCGAGGTGGTGAGCGAGGCCGAGGCCATCGGCCGCTTCGAGAGCATCGGCGAGGATGAGATGTTCGACGTCGAGTACTGGTCCTTAGAGCAGGCGAAGCTCGGCCGCGCCACCGAAAAGCCGCTCATGGGCCAGGTGGTGGTGGTCACCGGCGCTGCCGGCGCCATCGGCCGGGCTACCGCCGGGGCGTTCCGGGAGGCCGGCGGCGAGGTGGCGCTCATCGACCTGGACGAAACGGCGGTGGCCGAGGCGGCGGCGGCGCTGGACGGGCTGGCGGTGGCCTGCGACGTGACCGACCAGGCCTCGGTGCGCGCCGCCTTCGACCGGGTGTGCACGGCCTATGGCGGGGTCGACATCGCGGTCTCCAACGCCGGTGCCGTCTGGCAGGGCCGCATCGGCGAGGTCGACGACGCGGTGCTGCGTCAGAGTTTCGAGCTCAACTTCTTCGCCCACCAGACGGTGGCGCAGAACGCGGTGCGGGTGATGCAAGCCCAGGAGACCGGCGGCTGCCTGTTGTTCAACGCCTCCAAGCAGGCGGTCAATCCGGGGGCCGAGCTCGGCCCCTACGGCCTGGCCAAGGCGGCGACGCTCGCGCTCATGCGCCAGTACGCGGTGGACTACGGTGCCGACGGTGTGCGCGCCAACGCGGTCAACGCCGACCGGGTGCGCTCGGGGCTGCTGACCGACGAGATGGTCACCGCCCGCGCCCGCGCCCGCAGCGTCACCGAGGCCGAGTACATGACCGGCAACCTGTTGCGCCGCGAGGTCAAGCCCGAGGACGTGGCGCAGGCCTTCGTCGACCTGGCGCTGGCCGCCAAGACCACCGGCGCCATCACGACCGTCGACGGCGGCAACATCGCCGCGGCGCCGCGCTGAGGCGGCGGCGCCCAGGCGGAGCCGGCGACGGGGAAGAGGTCGGGCGGATCATCAGCGCGCGAAAGGCAACGTCCCATGAAAGGAAAGCCTATGAAGAAGGTGAGTTCTAGATGGCTGACCCGGAACCAGAAGGCGGAGCTCGAGGCGCTGGTGGCCCTCCCGGATGACCAGATCGACTTGAACGACATCCCCGAGGTCCGTGACTGGTCGGGCGCCGAGCGGGGCCTATTCTACCGTCCGCTGAAGAAGCAGCTCACGTTGCGCCTGGATGCGGACGTCGTCGCCTGGTTCAAGAGCCACGCGCGCGGCGGCCGCGGCTATCAGACCGATATCAACCGCGCGCTTCGGGAACACGTGC
>JBHICX010000357.1:0-2649 GCA_046759805.1 Kiloniellales bacterium
CGATCCCGTGGGTGGCCGGGTGGGGGAGCGGGACGGGTCAAGATCAAGGACCGCTTGTATTATTCGAGCCCGGCCCGGCCCATGGCCAGGAACTTGTCGCGGCGGCTCATGCGCAGCTTTCCCGGGTCGATGCGGCGCAGCGCCAGCAGGTGGCGTTCGACGACATCGCCCACCCGTTGCACCACCTCGCCTGGGCCCCGGTGCGCTCCGCCCAAGGGTTCACTGATCACCTCGTCGATGACGCCGAGCCGATGCAGGTCCTGGGCGGTGAGCTTCAAGGCCTCGGCCGCCGCCTTGGCCTGGTCGGCGCTGCGCCACAGGATCGAGGCGCAGCCCTCCGGCGAGATCACCGAGTACACCGCGTGCTCCAGCATCAACACCCGGTCGGCGGCGGCCAGCGCGATGGCGCCGCCGGAGCCGCCCTCGCCGATGATGACGCTGACGAACGGCACCCGCAGCTTGAGGCAGGCCTCGATCGAGCGGGCGATGGCCTCGGCCTGGCCGCGCTGCTCGGCGCCGACCCCGGGATAGGCGCCCGGCGTGTCGACCAAGGTCAGCACGGGGAGGCGGAATCGGTCCGCCATTTCCATCAGCCGCCGTGCCTTGCGGTAGCCTTCGGGCTGGGCCATGCCGAAGTTGTGCTTGACACGGCTTTCGGTCTCGGCGCCCTTCTCGTGGCCGATCACCAGCACCGAATAGCCGCGGAACCGGCCGATGCCGCCGACGATGGCCCGGTCCTCGGCGAATCTGCGGTCGCCGGCTAGCGGGGTGAAGCCGTCGATAAGCCGGCGCGTGTAGTCGCCGAAATGCGGCCGGTCCGGATGCCGCGCCACCTGCACCTTCTGCCACGGCGTCAGCTGCGCATAGGTCTGGCGCAGAAGCCGGCTCGCCTTGCCTTCGAGCGTCGCCACCTCGTCGGCGATATTCATCTCGCCGCCGCTCGCCAGGTGGCGCAGCTCCTCGATCTTGCCCTCCAGTTCGGCGATCGGCTTCTCGAAGTCGAAAAACGTCCGCATGACACTCAGCTCGCGCGGCCGGGCCCGGTGTCGGCCCTCAGCCGCTGGCGGCGATCTGCTCGGCCTTCCTCACCAGGTTCTCCGCCTGTTTGATCGACGCGATATCGATCAGCCGGCCGTCGAGCGAGACCGCGCCCTTGCCTTCCTCCTGGGCCTGCTGCATGGCCTCGAGGATGCGTTGGGCCTTGCTCACTTCCTCCTCCCCGGGCGAGAAGATCTCGTTCGCCAGCCCGATCTGCGATGGGTGGATCGCCCACTTGCCCTCGCAGCCCAGGACCGCCGCCCGCTTGCCCTGGGCGCGAAACCCGTCGGGGTCGGTGAAGTCGCCGAACGGACCATCCAGCGGCCTGAGGCCCGAGGCGCGCGCCGCGACGATCATCCGCGACAGGGCGTAATGCCACATGTCGCCCCAGTGATACTCGCGTTCGCCGCTTTCAAGCTTGTCGGTGAGCACGCCGTAGTCCTGGTGGGGCCCGCCGATCACGGTGGTGCGCGCCTTGGTGGAGGCGGCATAGTCGGCGACGCCGAAATGCAGGCTCTCGTTGCGCTTGGAGGCGGCGGCGATGGCCTCGACATTGGCCATGCCGAGCGCCGTCTCGATGATCATTTCGAAACCGATCCGCTTCTTGCGCCCGGCCGCCGCCTCGGCCTGGCTGACCAGCATGTCGACGGCGTAGACGTCGGCCCCCGTGCCGACCTTCGGGATCATGATCAGATCGAGGCGTTCGCCGCCGCGCTCGATGACGTCGATCACGTCCCGGTACATCCAATGGGTATCGAGCCCGTTGATGCGCACGGACACTGTCTTGGCGCCGAAGTCGACCTCGTTCAGCGCCTGGATGATGTGCTCGCGCGCCTTCTCCTTCTCGTCCGGTGCCACCGCGTCCTCGCAGTCGAGGAACACCACGTCCGCCTTGGACTGGGCCGCCTTCTCGAACAGCTCCGGCCGACTGCCCGGCACCGCCAGCTCGCTGCGGTTGAGACGCGGCGTCGCCTGTTCGACGATGGTAAAGCTCATGGTTGTACCCTCAAGGGGTGTGGCGGACGGGCGGGGCACTTTCCCGGCGGCGTCGGGTTTAGTGTGCCATCGGCGGGCAAAAGTCAACCGGCGGCAGGGATCCAGGCTCACCGGCAATCACCGATCCTCAATTCTGGCCGGGACCTCACCGCTTCCAGCTGGCGAGCATTCGACTTGTCCCGTCGTGGAGGTTTCTTGCCGAGATTCCTACGCGGGCAGGATAAAGCAGTTCGTCCCCTGGTTCGACAACAACGCGTTGACCGGCAATGACAAATTCCATGCGCCCCGTGATCAAGGTGATGAGCATATTGGTGGGGTGCGCATGCTCGCCCCTCTCCCAGCCGCGCGGATAAAGTGTAACCGTGGGACTCGAATAGCCACGTGAAGTCCAATCCAGCATCACGGCTTGCCGATCTATCGGAACACCAAACTTGTCCTCAACGAGTGTCGGGCGAGCCGAACCTAGCCCGTCAGCGATGGCTACCTTCAGCACCACGAAGGTTGCGACGACCACTAAGATCGCGACCCGAACCGAATATTTCTTCACCTGAACTTCTCGCTTCACCCTGTTGACTGCACGTTGGCTATAGGTCCAGTGGCGCTGAGGACAGCGAA
>JBHICX010000358.1:0-2640 GCA_046759805.1 Kiloniellales bacterium
AGCGGCCGGCCGGTGGCTTCCTGCATGAGGTCGTCGGTGGAGAGGAGCGAGCCCTTGGCGTGCACGTTGGCGCCGAGCCAGGCCCTAAGCGGCCCGAAGTCGCCGCGGCCGATGCCGGCGATCGCCTCGGGCTCGGCCTCAGAGACGGCGGCGAACAACTGCGCCGCCGCCATGGCGCCGAGCGTGTAGGTTGGGAAATAGCCCCAGGCGCCGTCGTACCAGTGGATGTCTTGCAAGCAGCCCTGCCGGTCGTCGGGCGGGGTGACGCCGATGAGCTCGGCCATGCCCTCGTTCCACGCCGCCGGCAGGTCGTCCGGCCCCAGCTCGCCGGCGATCATCGCCCGCTCCAGGCGGTAGCGCAGGATGACGTGGGCCGGGTAGGTCACCTCGTCCGCATCGACCCGGATCAGGCCCGGCCGTACCCGGGTCAACACGCGATACAGGTTGTCCGCCTCCCAGGCCGGGCCGGAGCGGCCGAAGACGTCGCGGGCCAGCGGCGCCAGGTAGGCGATGAACCGTCTGGAGCGGCAGGCCTGCATCTCGATCAAGAGCGACTGGCTCTCGTGCAGGATCATGCCGCGCGCCCGGCCGACCGGTTGATAGCGCCACGCCGCCGGCCGCCCGCGCTCATACAGCGCGTGACCGGTCTCGTGCAGCACCGCCATCAGTCCCTGGATGAAGTCGGCCTCGTCGTAGCGGGTGGTAATTCGGGCGTCCTCCGGCACACCGCCGGAGAACGGGTGCAGGCTCTCGTCCAGCCGGCCATGGGCGAAGTCGAAGCCGACCACTTGGCACAGCCGGCGAGCAAGCGCGCACTGGACATCGAGCGGAAACGGGCCGTCCAGCATGAGCGGCGCCGGCTCGCGGGCCTGGCGGTCGAGCACCGCCTTGAGGAAGCCAGGCAGGAAGGCCGTGAGGTCGTCGAAGATGGCGTCGATGCGTGCCGCCCGGGCGCCCGGCTCCCAGCGGTCCAACAGCGCGTCATAGGGGCTGGTGCCGAGCGCCTGGGCCCTGGCCTCGGCCGACTCGCGCACCAGATCGAGCAAGCTCCGCAGGAAGGGCCTGACCGCGCCATAATCTGAGTCGGCGCGCGCCTGGCGCCAGGCCGTCTCGCAGGCCGAGGCGGCCTTGGACAGGGCCTCGACCAGATCCGCCGGCAGTGCCGTCGCATGCGCCCGGCGGCGACGCATCTCGCGCAGGTTCGCCCGTTGCCAGGGGTCGAGCTCGGCCGCCGCCGCGTCGGCCGCATCGATGAGTTCGCCCACCGCCGGGTCGGTGATGAGCTCATGACAGGTCACCTGCAACGCCGCCAATTGCTCGGCCCGCGGGGCGGCCCCGCCCGGCGGCATCAGGGTCGCCATGTCCCAGTGCAGGACCCGCGTCGCCTCGGTCAGGACGGCGATGCGCTTGAACCGCGCCTCGAGCTCGGTATAGGCGCTCATTTAGGCCCCTGGCGCGCCCGGCCGCGGTGATAGAGCACGTAGATGACCACCAGCGCCAGCGCCAGCGCGTACCAGGTGAGCGCATATTGCAGGTGTGGGTTCCTGAGCGTCACCTGGCCCGGCAGGCCGGCCGGATAGCCGGCGCGTCCCTCGACCGCGGTGGCCTGCAGGTACACCGGCGCCACCTCTTTGAGCCCGGCGGCCCGGCCCATCTCCGACGGCACCAGGACGAACCACTGGTTCTTGTGCGGCTCGTTCGCGGGTGTGAACCAGCCGGCGGTCTGCGGCTTACGGATCACGCCCTCGACCATCACCTCCGCCGACGGCCGGCTTTGCGGCCGGCGCGCCGGGTCCTTGAGCGCCGGCGGCACCCAGCCTCGATTTACCAGCACCGGCGGCCCATGGGCGCGCATCAGCGGCGTCACCACGTAGAAGCCGGCGCTGCCCTGCGGCGAATGGCCCAGCAGGTACATCTCTCGATCGTGCAGGAAACGGCCGGTCACCCGGGCGCGGCGATACTCGAGCAGGTCCAGGTCGGCGAACCGCGCCGGCAAGGCCATCACCGGCGCCGCCAGACGGGAGTCCAGCCTGGCGATCAGCGCCTCCTTCCACTCCAGGCGCTGCAGCTGCCAGGTGCCGAGGCCGAGCAAGAGCGCCAGGGCCGGAACGCTGGTCAGTGTGGGCCAGAAGGACGGGCGAAAGCCGAGCCGGGACCCCCTAGCCATCGTAGTCGACGGCGCCGGAATCGCTCGCCTTGTACTTGTACTGCAGCGCGATCAACAGGCCCTTGAGCGGCCGCAGCATGGCCAGCGCGCCACCCAGGATCAGCGGCGGCCAAATGAGGACGTGCACCCACATCGGCGGCTCGAAGCCGCGCTCGACCACGAACACCAGCGGCACCACCAGGGCGCCCAGGATCAGGATCATGAACACCGCCGGACCGTCGCCGCTGTCGGCCTTGGTGAGGTCGAGGTGGCAGGCCCTGCACCGCTCGGCCACCGTGAGGAAGCCGGCGAACAGACGGCCGCGGCCACAGCGCGGGCAGCGGCAGCCGAGGCCGGCCTTGATGGCCGAGACCGGCCGCTGCGGACGTTCGGGCGTCATCCGGCGCCGGCGCCCCGCTTCAGCCGCCCCACCAGTAGATGCAGGTGAACAGGAACAGCCACACCACGTCGACGAAGTGCCAGTACCAGGCCGC
>JBHICX010000359.1:0-2639 GCA_046759805.1 Kiloniellales bacterium
TAACGATCCGCTCGTCCTGGCCTGGTGCCGGCACTTCGACGCACCGAGACGCCGGTTGACGGACCCGGGCCGGTGATCGCCGACCCGGTCAGTGGTCGTCGTATTCGTCGAATTCGCGGAAGATTCTGGGATTCTTGAATTCGAACAGCTTCGGATCGAGTTCAATACCGTACCTGGTGTCGAGGAGGGCGATGTGCACGGCGACGCCCTGGGAGTCGATGATCGACCACTTCTTCAGTTCGAACGGCCGTTCGGAGAAGGTGATCTGCACCCTGCCCCGGTCGCGCATCGGCACCCACACCGCGGTGACACGCAGCGAGCCGGGGGCGCGCTCGACCTTGGTCACCTCGACGTCATTGGTCATCCGTACCGTATCGGCGAGCAGCACCTCCAGCGGCGTGTCGTCGACCGATAGGTATGTCGGCGTCTCCAGCTCGGCGTCGTAGAAGATCAAGCGGTTGCCGTCGGCGATCAGCCGGTAGGGAATCGGCGGATCGTACTCGAAGCGCACCCGTCCCGGCCGCCACATGTACAGCGACCCCTCCACGAAGCGGCCGTTCGGGTTGAGCTGGATGAAGCGCGCCTGCAAGGTGTCGATCGAATTGACGTACGCCTCGATGCGCCGGACGGCCTCTTGGTCCTCGGCCGACAGGCCAACGGCCGTGGCCGGCTCCGCCGCAACCGGGGCGCCTGACGCCACGGCAAGCAGAAACCCGAACCCCGCCGCGGCGGCGCCTGCCAAATTAGTCATTTTCCACCTCGCCGATGCTATCGATCAACACCTCGCGCCTGCCGACGTGGTTCGCCGGGCTGATCACGCCTTGCTTCTCCATCATATCGATGATCCGGGCGGCCCGGTTATAGCCGATCTGCAGATGCCGCTGCACGAAGCTGGTCGACGCCTTGCCCTCGCTCAAGACCAGCGCCACCGCCTGCCGGTATAATTCCTCGCCACTGCCGCCGATCGCGCCAGCGGCGAACGGGTCCGATCCGCCGTCCTCCTCCTCCTCGGTGATGCTGTCGATATAGGATGGTTCGCCCTGGGTCTTGACGAAACGCACCACCTCCTCGACTTCGTCGTCCTGCACAAGCGGGCCATGGACTCGCGTAATTCGGCCGCCATGGGCCATGTATAGCATGTCTCCGTGGCCGAGTAACTGTTCCGCGCCCTGATCACCGAGGATTGTGCGGCTGTCGATCTTCGAGGTGACGTGGAAGCTGATGCGGGTCGGGAAATTGGCCTTGATGGTGCCGGTGATGACGTCCACGGACGGCCGCTGGGTCGCCATCAGCAAATGCACGCCGGCGGCCCGCGCCATCTGCGACAAGCGGTGCACCGCGGCCTCGATCTCCTTGCCGGCGATCAGCATCAGATCGGCCATCTCGTCGATCACGACGACGACGTAGGGCAGCGGCGTCAGGTCGAGCGGCTCGTCCTCGAATACTGGCTTGCCGGTGTCCGGGTCGAAGCCGGTCTGCACCTTGCGCAACAGGACCTCGCCCCGGCGCCGGGCGTCGGCCAGCCGGGCGTTGTAGCTTTCGACGTTGCGTACGCCGAGCTTGGACATCGCGCGATAGCGGCTTTCCATCTCGCGCACGGTCCATTTGAGCGCCACCACCGCCTTGCGGGGGTCCGTCACCACCGGGCACAAGAGGTGCGGGATGCCGTCATACACGGAAAGCTCCAGCATCTTCGGATCGACCATGATGAAACGGCAGCGTTCCGGCGTCATCCGGTACAGCAACGACAGGATCATGGCATTGAGCGCCACCGACTTACCGGACCCGGTGGTGCCGGCGATCAACAGATGCGGCATGCGCGCCAGGTCGACGATCGCCGGCGCGCCGCCGATGTCCTTGCCGAGCACCAGCGCCAGCGTGCCGTTGGCGCGCTCGTAGTCCTGGGAGGCCAAGAGCTCGCGCAGGTACACCGTCTCGCGTCGCGCGTTGGGCAGCTCGATGCCGATGACGCTGCGCCCGGGCACCAGGGCCACGCGCGCCGACACCGAGCTCATCGAGCGGGCGATGTCGTCGGCCAGGCCGATCACCCGGCTCGACTTGATGCCGGGGGCGGGCTCGAGCTCGTATAGCGTCACCACGGGCCCCGGCCGCACCTTGACGATGGCGCCGTTCACCCCGAACTCCTGCAGCACGGATTCGAGCAGGCGCGCGTTCTGGGCCAGGGCCGCTTCGTCGACCCGCCCGGCTTGCTCTTCCAGCGACGGCTGGCGAAGCAGGTCGAGGGCCGGTGTCCGGTAGTCATCGTCCGGCGCCAGGTCGAGGCTTGGCTGCCGGCTCGCCGCGGCGCGCCTCCCGGGTCGGAGCCGAGGGCTTTTCGGCGCCACCAGACCGCTGGGTTGAGGGCGGCGCACGTCGGACTCCGCGGCCTTGCCGGCCCCCACGAGCCGCGGCTCGCGCCGCTGGGCGACCCGACTCAGCCGCTGGCCGGCCGACGCCAGGGCCCCGGCGGCCGCCGCCGAGGTGCCGCCCATGAGCCAGCGGATGCGACCTCCGATCAGGCGCCATTCGCGGCGATTCAAACCCAGGGTCGAGACCAGGAACGCCAGCCCAACGGCGCCGGCGAGCAGCCCGACGAGGCGTTGGTCGATGGCCAGCCCCAGGGCCAGGGAGACGGCGTG
>JBHICX010000360.1:0-2635 GCA_046759805.1 Kiloniellales bacterium
TTGTCGTTGAAGATCGAGAAATGAATCTCGTCGGAGTCGTTTGGCAGCCCCAGGATCTGTGCGGTCTCCTCGATCACGCAGGCCGGCAACATGCCCGCCGACGACGACCGGTCGGTCGGGATGAAGATGTTGGCCTTGTAGATCTCCCCCCGGTCGTTGGCAAAAAACCGGCTGATACAGAGGTTCGTGTTTATGAGCTGCTTTATCCACTCGTCGGCGGGGAAGTAGGCCTCGGCAGAGGCCAAGAGGCCGTCCATGCGGTCGAACGTGGAGACCACGTTGGCCACCTCCTTGCGGTGGACGATTCGAATGTCCAGCCCCGAGGCGGCGGCCAATTTGTCCACCGTAGCCTGGGTGAGCTTGCGGTAGTGCTCAGGATTGGGGACCCGGACGTCGAGGTAGATGCGGATCGGCACCACCCACTTGCGCACCTCCTTCACCGTCATCTGGCGGTGCTCGCTGTTGAACACGATGATGTCGAAGTGGCGCACGATCGCCTCGTTGCTGTATTGCTTGAAGCCCAGCAATAGCGGCAGGGCGAGCAGCAAGAGCACCACCACCGGCGTGATGTCCGGGCGCCAACGACGGGTCTTGCACCGCGGCTCACTCATATCTGAGCGCCTCCACCGGATCGAGGCGCGCCGCCCGCCACGACGGATAGATGGTGGCCAGGAACGAGAGCATGAGCGCCATCGCCACCACCGCCGCCACTTCGGTCCAATCGTTGTCCGCCGGCAGCCGGGTAAAGAAATAGATCTCGGCCGCGAACAGCTCGGTCCCGATCAGGCCCTGAATCCATTGCCGGATGGTCTCGATGTTCTCGGCGAAGACGACGCCGGCGACCGCCCCCAGGGCCGTGCCGAAGATGCCGACGCTGGCCCCGCTCAACAGGAAGATGCGCAGGATCATGCCGCGGGTGGCACCCATGGAGCGCAGGACCGCGATGTCCCGGCCCTTGTCCTTGACCATCATAATCAGGCTCGAGATCATGTTGAAGGCGGCCACCAGGATGATCAGGGTCAGGATCAGGAACATGACGTTGCGCTCCACCTGGAGCGCGTTGAACAGGCTGGTGTTGACGCGCTGCAAGTCGATCACCCGATAGTCGGCGCCCAGCGCCCGGAACATCCGGCGGCGCATCTCTGCGCTCATGTCCGCGTCGTCGAGGATGACGTCCAGGCTACTCACCGCCTGGCCCAGCTTCAGGAACACCTGGGCGGCTTCCAACGGCATGTAGATGAACCTGGAGTCGTACTCGTACATCTCGACCTCGAACAGGCCGGCCACGCGGTAGGACTTGTGCCGCGGCAGCCGGCCGATCGCCGTCGGAATGAAGTGCGGCGAGAACAAGGTGAGCCGGTCGCCGACCTTCACCTGGAAGGTGCGCGCCATGCGTCTGCCGATAATGACGGCTTCCTTGCCCTGGAAATCGTCGAGGCTTCCGGCGACGATGTGCTCCGACAGGATGGGCCGGGCCATCAGGTCCTCCGGCTCGAGCCCGCGTAAGATGGCGCCGCCGGCCCCGCCCTCGGTGATCACCAGCACCTGCCCTTCCGCCTGCGGCGACACACTCACCACGTGCTCCATGGCGCTGAGGCGCTCGGCCACCGCCTGGTAGTCGGTGAATGGACGGCCGCCGGTCGTGACCACGCTGATATGGCCATTCAGACCGAGGAACCGGGTCAAGAGCTCGTGGCGAAAGCCGTTCATCACCGCCATGACGATGATCAAGGTGGCGACGCCGATAAATATACCCAGCAACGAGATGAAGGCGATGACCGAGAGGAACCCAGTGCCGCGTCGGGCGCGCAAGTACCGCATGCCGACCATGCGCTCGAAACGGGAGAACATCTAAGCGCTATCCCAAGAGCCTCGACAGCGCCGCGTCGACCGACAGCTCGTGCCGCTCCCCGGTTGCGCGCCGCTTGAGTTCCACCACGCCGCGGCCGAGCCCGCGCGGGCCGACGACGAGCTGCCAGGGCAAGCCGATCAGGTCTATATCGGCGAACTTTGAGCCGGCACGCTCGTCGCGGTCGTCATAGAGCACGTCGAGGCCGGCGGCGCGCAGCTTCCCATAGAGATCGGCGCTCGCCGCGTCGGCCGTCGGGTCGCCCGACATCAGGTTGATCAACCCCACCTGGAAGGGCGCCACGCTGTCCGGCCAGATGACGCCGGCGTCATCGTGGCTGGCTTCAATGATGGCGCCGGCGAGCCGCGAGACGCCGATGCCGTAGGAGCCCATCTCGACCGCCACCGGCTCGCCGCCCGGCCCGGTGACGGTGGCGCCCATGGGCTTCGAATACTTGTCGCCGAAATAGAACACGTGGCCGACCTCGATACCGCGCCCTTCCATGAGCTCGTCGGCCGGCACCGGACAGTTCGCCGGATCGTGCTTGTCGTCGGTGGTGGCGTAGAAGCTGGTCCAGTGCTGGAAGATCGGTTCCAGGTCGTCCTGGTAGTCCACCGCCTCCTTCATCGGGTCGAATTCGAGATAATTCCGGTGGCAGTACACCTCCGTCTCTCCGGTGTCGGCCAGGATCACGAACTCGTGGCTCATGTCACCGCCGATCGGGCCGGATTCCGCCAGCATCGGGATCGCGGTCAGCCCCATGCGGGCGAAGGTCCGTAAGTAAGA
>JBHICX010000361.1:0-2634 GCA_046759805.1 Kiloniellales bacterium
AGGATTCGCCCAACAGCGCCGGCGTGGTCATCGACGCCATTCGGTGCACCAAGCTCGGACTGGAACGGGGTATCGGCGGTCCGCTGGAGCCGGTTTCCGCTTACTACATGAAGTCGCCGCCCAAGCAGATGCGCGACTCGGTCGCGCGCGATCTGTGCGAGGCCTTTATCAAGGGCGGCCGAGTCACCGATTTCGGACTCGGTGTGGCCGGTCGAAGCACCGCGGGCGACTGACCACGCCCATCGCCGGGTGATCGCGAAACGGAGCTCATGCAGGCGCCCTCGGCCGGCGAAGGGCGCGTGCCGGTGCCGAGGTCCGCTACTTGCCCTTGGCCAGCCGATAGGCGTGACCGCCGATGACCTCGACGGCTGAGCGGGCCGCGAGCTGAGCGCCGAGGCCATTGACGTCGAAGGCCGGGCCCAGGCAGGCCATATCGAACCCCGCCAGCGGCGGCCCGAGATCGACCGCCAGACGCAGGGCCCGCAACGCCTCGCGCGCGGTAAGACCCGCGGGATCGGGATACTTCTGGGCCGGCAGGAATGCCGGGTCGATGACGTCGAGGTCGAGCGACAGGTACAGGTAATCGGTCCCCGTGGTGACGGCCTCGACCGCTTCGCTCACGCATGCGGCGATCCCGTTCTCCTCGACATCCTGCAGGGTCCAGTAGCGGATGCCGAGCTCCTCTGCGATCTCGTGCCACATGACCGGGTTGCGCAGCCCGCGGATGCCGATGATGGCAAGGTTCTCGGACTCCAGATAGCCGGCCTCCATGCACCGGGCCCACTGGGAGCCGGCCCAATAGCGAGGCTCCCACGACAGATCGAAATGGGAGTCGAGCTTGATGACCGAAAGC
This sequence comes from Kiloniellales bacterium, assembly GCA_046759805.1. Lineage (GTDB taxonomy): Bacteria > Pseudomonadota > Alphaproteobacteria > JBHICX01 > JBHICX01 > JBHICX01. Next base: position 854 of record JBHICX010000361.1, read on the forward strand.
CTGGCCCTGCGCTGGCGCGCCACGCTGCGCACGCCCACGTAGGGGACCGTGTCATCCCCGCCGAGGATGATCGGCACGCCGGCCTCCCCGATCAGCTCGACGATCCGGTCGGAGGCGGCGTGAAGGGTCTCCTCGGCGGGTACGCCGTGGTCGACAGGCAGGTTGCCGGCATCGCACATGGTAATCGCGTCGACCAGGCGAAAGCCGCGTCCCCGTTCGGGGAACAGCCCGCCGCTGTGGTCGAGGGAGTAGTAAACCGAGTTGCGGCGGATCTCGTCCGGCGCCTGGTCGGCACCGGTGCGGGCGTAGATCGCCTCTTGAAGCGTCGCGGTGGCCGGAACGAAGGTGAAGCGATCCTTGATCTTGACCCCCTCGTAGGGCAGCCCGACGACCACGACGTCCGGCTGTTCCACCTCGTGGTAGAGCGGCGCCTCCATGAACGTGGGGACGTCGCCGTGCAGGATCCTGAGGACTCGCCGGTCAAGCCGGCTCGAGCTCTTCGCCGCGCGGGCAATGGCCGCGCTGAACCTTTTCTCTATTGACATGCCCAACTTCCCGTCTCGATCTTGTGGTGCCCGACAGAAGCTTATCAAACCCGGCGCGTCATGCTGGGGTCGGAATCCACCATTCCTCGCCGCGGGCGGTGGTGACGTATTCCGGCCAGCGGAGGTGCACCGGCGCCTGGAAGTCCTTCGGCAGGAGCGGCGCCACCCATTTCGAACCGCCGACGCCGCCCCCGGTCCGCTCCACGAACTCGGCGCGCGCCTTGTCCAGCTCTTCCGGCCTGGTCAACAGATCCACCAGCGTCGCGCCGATGCAGCGGGCGGCGCAGAGGATCGTCGGGTCGATGCAGGCGGGATGCCCGCCCAGCGCGTTCCACACCCACGCCGGGTACCGGTAGCCGGGCTCGGGCTCGCGCAGCATGGCGCGCCCGACATAGAGCCTGGCCGTCGGGGCGTGCCAGGCGTACTCCACGTAGTCGTCCGCGGTGTAGTTCGTCTGCCATGGCGGCAATGCCTGGCGCAGTGTGGCCTCGGCCTCCTCGGGCGGGATCAGCCGGGTGCACTCGGGCCAAAACGGGTCGTCCATCGGCTCGATGCCGAGATTCTTCTGAATCTCGCGCGCGAACCGCTTGGCCTCCGCGCCGTAGGACGGCGGGCCGCCATCGGCCAGGTTGCGGTAAGTGAGCTCGGCGAGCGCGTGGTTGGCGAGCCCGACCCGCGTCTTGGTCACCACGTCGCTCGTCACATGGCACTGGGTGATGGCCGCGACGTGGCGCGCGTTGTTGTCGAGCACGGCGAGGATCTTTTCCTGCATCTCCAGGGCCGGCGCGCGCCAGGCGAACTGGATCTGACTGAACCGGGGCGGCAGGTTGTCGGCGGTCGCCTGGCCGGCGGCGAGGATCGCCTCGTTGAGGCTCCACGCGCCGGTGTGCGGCAGCATCGCCTCCTTTGTGTACTTGGTGATCGTGTACATCAGGCACACGGCGTCGATCGCGCCGGGGGCCCGCGCCACCGAATGCGAACTGTCGGTCTCTGACCGGGCGGTGGCCGCAACCCAGGCCTCCGGCTCCGGACATTCGAAGGTGTAAGCGACGCTCCAGTACGACCCGCAGTGCGTGTCCCAGACCGTGGTGTTCGACAGCACCGGCATGTAAGCCGGGTGGAAGCTGATGGCGGCGTCGAGGTCGTCGTAATAGCCGTGGGCGGCGTGCACGGGCTTGGAGCCGCACACCTTCTCGGCCGGCTCGCCGAAGAGCTTCAGGGTGCCGGCGACCACCG
>JBHICX010000362.1:0-2625 GCA_046759805.1 Kiloniellales bacterium
CATCGAGGCCCTGGAAGGCGCCCTCAGGTTCGCCAATATCGGCCTGGTGCCGATCCTGGTGGCTTCTCTGGCGGGGGGGCTGGGCCTGTGGCGGACCTACCGGCGCCGGCGCCGTGCCGAGACGGCCTAAGGGGGGCGCGGGTCGCATGCCGAGCAAGGCCCTGATTGCGTTGGCCGCCGTCACTGCGCTCTCCGTGGTCGCGGCCGCCGTGGCCGTGCATCAGCGGGCGGTCGCCACCGCCCAGGGCCGAAGCGGCGAGCCGTTGCTGCCGGGTCTCATGGACCGCATCAACGACGTCGCCACCATCCGCCTCCAGCGCGCCGACGGCCCGCTGACGCTCGAATTCGAGGACGGGCACTGGCGCCTGGCCGAGAAAGGCGGCTATCCGGCGCGCTTCGAGGCGGTGAAGACCGCCCTGGTGGCCCTGGCCCGGCTCAGGACCATCGAGGCGAAGACGGCGAAGCCGGCGCTTTACCCCAAGCTCGAGGTCGAGGACCCGGGCCAAGCCGGCGCCAAGTCCACGCTCATGACCCTGTTCGACGCCGCCGGCACGCAGCTGGCCTCGATCATCGTCGGCAAGACCCGGGACGGCTCGCTCGGCATCGGGCGTGCCGGCGTGTACGTGCGCAGACCCGGCGAGGCGCGCGCCTGGCTCGCCGAAGGCGATCCCAAGCTACCGGACGAGGCGGCCGGCTGGCTCGACCAGAAGCTCGTGAACATCGCCCGCGACCGGGTGGCGGCGGCGGTCTTGAGCCAGCCCGACGGCACCGAGATCGAGATCAGCCGTGAGCACAAGGAGCAGAAGGACTTCACGCTCTCGCCGATGCCCGAGGGCCACAAAATCAAGAGCGCGTTCTCCGTCAACTCGATCACCTGGGTGCCCGAGCGCCTGATTTTCGACGACGTGCGGAGGGCCGACGACGTCGACTTCACCGCTGCCGAGGCCCGAGAGGCGACCTTCCGGAGCTTCGACGGCCTCATCCTGCGCCTGACGCTGGCCCCCAAGGACGGCGAGATTTGGGCCCGCATGGAGGCCAGCGCCGCCGAGGACGCCGCCCCCGAGATGGCCGAGGAGGCGGCGGAAATCACCGCCCGCACCGAGGGCTGGGCATTCCGATTCTCGGAGCTGAAGGTCGAGAATCTGACCACCCTGCTCGCCGACCTCGTCGAGCCCGAAAAGGGATAGCCGGCGCGCCGCACTGCGCTCGTCGCGCCATCGTTAGAGGTCGTCGGGCGTGAGGCCGGTGTGTCGCGCGATGCGCGCAAGCATTTTGGGGCCGATTTCCTCGCTGTCATGGAAGGCGAAGACAAAGGTAGGCCAGCCTTCCCGTTCCAGCACCCGGTGCGATCCGCTCTGCCGTTTGATCTTCCAGCCTATGCGTTCCAGGGCAGCCAGAACACGACGCGCGCGTGTCGACCGCCAATGGCTCATGCCGCCACAAACAACTCGGTGACCTCCGGCACCGACTCACCGTGTTCGAGCCGATCGGCGAGTGTTCGCAAGGCAAGCGCTTCGACCTTGGCCCTTGCCTCATTCCGCGTCGCGCCATAGGCCATCACGCCGGGAAGCGCCGGAATCTCGGCAATCCAGCGGCCGTCGTCCTCTTGTTCGATCTCGATCCGTAGCATGGTGATGTCTCCAAACGGATGGTGCGTGTGGCCCATTCCCTCCCAGTCGCCAATCCGTCAATACTACATTTATCTCTGTTTTATCAATAGGTTATGACAACGACGCCGCGCTTCGGCTCACCCCCGCCCGATGGCGGGCATCTTGGTGGCCATGACCGTCATGAACTGCACGTTCGCGTCCAGCGGCAGGCTGGCCATGTAGGCCACCGCCCGCCCGACATGCGCCGGGTCCATGGTCGGCTCGACCCGCTTCGAGCCGTCCGCTTGCGGCACCCCCTCCTTCATTCGCGCGGTCATCGGGGTTTCGGCGTTGCCGATGTCGATCTGGCCGCAGGCGATGTCGTACTTACGTCCATCGAGCGAGGTCGATTTGGTCAGCCCCGTGATCGCGTGCTTGGTGGTGGTATAGGGGGCGGAACCGGGCCGGGGCGAGTGGGCCGAGATGGAGCCGTTGTTGATGATGCGCCCGCCCATGGGTCGCTGGTCCTTCATCAGCCGGAACGCCTCCCGGGCGCACAGGAATGCGCCGGTCAGGTTGATGTTCACGACCGACGTCCATTGCTCGTCGGTCAGGTCCTCCAGCGATGTGGACGGCACGTTGATCCCGGCATTGTTGAACAACAGGTCGAGCCGCCCGAACTTCTCTTTGGTCTTGGCGAACAGGGCTGCCACAGAGGCGGGATCGCTCACGTCGGTAGGGACGATGAGCGATCGCGACTCGGGCATGCCCGCATCCTTCGCGGTCTCCTGCAATGGCTCAAGACGGCGTCCGGCCAGGACCACCGAACACCCCTCCCCGAACAGCGCTAGCGCGACTGCCCTGCCGACGCCGGTTCCGGCGCCGGTAACGAGTGCGACCTTGTCGAGCGGACTCATGACCTAAACCTCCCTCTTCACTCGGCGTGTGCCCCCGCCGTCGATCTCATGGTGAGCAACAAGCTCGGGCCGGCACCCTTGTCAAGGCTGGCCCGGAGGGCCACCGCCTTCGGCGGCTT
>JBHICX010000363.1:0-2623 GCA_046759805.1 Kiloniellales bacterium
GCGGCCGCCGCGGCGGCGCGCAGGACCTTCTCGTGGCCGTGCCCGTCGACGCGGTTGAAGACCACGCCGGCGACGGCCACATCGGTGCGGTGGCCGGCGAAGCCGCGCACCACGGCCGCGGCCGAGGCCGCCTGGCCGCTTACGTCGATTACCAGCATCACCGGCCAGCCGGTAAGTGCCGCCAGATCGGCGGTCGAGCCCTTGCCTTCGGCACCTGAGCCGTCGAACAGGCCCATCACCCCCTCGCCGATCACCAGCCCGGCCTCGCGCGCGAGCATCGTCGCCAGGTATGCAAGGGTCTCCGCGCGCATGGCCCAGGAGTCGAGGTTGAGGCACGGCCGACCGCTGGCCGCGGCGTGGTAGGCGGGATCGATGAAGTCGGGTCCGACCTTGCACGAGGCGACGGCCACGCCGCTGCGGGCCAAATGGCGCAGGAGCGCCAGGGTAAACACGGTCTTGCCGCTCGCCGAGGCCGGCGCGGAGACGATCAGCCCGGCGCTCAGGACACGCGTTTCTTCCGCGCGCCGGACCGCCGGGGCGGCGGCGGACGGCGGGGAATGCTCCGGAGGACTGGTCACGGGAACTTACCGGTCACGGGAACTTACCGATCCCGGTCGCTATCTCCTCGGCCTTCGTCGCGCCGGCGAGGCCGGAGGAATAGCGTCCGTCGGGACCCGTGAAGCGGGTGATCGAGGCGTGGCCCCCGAGGTCATCTTCGCCTGCGTGGCCGGCGTGGCCCTCGATCAGGGTCAGCGGCCCACCGATCAGCGTCGGTCCCGAAACATCACCGACGGTGGCCGGCGCGCGGCTCTCCGGCTCGAGCCGCAGCGCCCCGCCGGGAGGATCGATGGCGGCGGCGCGACCTGCGGGCGCGACAATGACCGCCGCCCGTGACGAAGGGCGGCCGGCCATGATTACTCCTCAGGGGTTTCTTCGGGCGGGCTCGCACTCTTATAGCTATAGCCTCGCTCCCGCATGCACAGTCGGTACAGATCGGCCTGCAGGAGACCGCCCCGGCTGGAGAAGGACGATCCGGTGCCGGGACCGGCGCCCGGGTAGGAGGTGCTCTCGAAGTCGAGAAAGCCATAGTCGCCGGTTTCTTTGAGACACGCCTTCGAGTCGGACGTCAGCTCCTCTCGGGTTAGCCCTTCCTTGATCCACAGCGAGCCGGCCGAACACGCGGCCAGAATAAGGCCTGCCAAGGCCAGCGCCCCCAAAACCAAATTGCGCCCCGCGCCCGTCATATTGCGGATGCCTCCGTTCCGGCGATGGGATGGTTGGCTATTATAGTAGCATTACCGGCCATGACTACCAGGCGGATTGCGGTTCAGCCCGCCTCACCGCGGCGGCGGGTGCCGAGGGGGTCGGGCTCGAGGGCTTGGCCACTCAGCGCGCCGAGCCAGTCGAGGCCGGCGCGCAGGCGCACGACCTGTCCGACGACGAGCAGGGTTGGCGGCTCGATTTCGTGACGGGCGGCCTCCGCCGCCACGGCTGAAAGCGTCGTCACCAGCACGCGCTGCATCGGCGTCGAGGCCTTGCTGATCAGCGCCGCCGGCTCGGCCGGATCGCGGCCGGCGGCGATAAGCTTTGCAGTGATTTCATTCAAATGCTTGAGCGCCATGTAGAACACCAGGACCGGCGAGCCTCGGGCCAGCGCCTCCCAGTCCAGCTCGCCGGGCACATTGCCGCCGGCCACGTGGCCGGTCACGAAGGTAACAGCCGGGTTGATCTCGCGGTGGGTGACCGGGATCCCGGCATAGGCGAGGCCGCCGATTCCCGAGGTGATGCCAGGCACCAGGCGGAACGGGATGCCGGCGCCGACCAGGGCCAACGCTTCCTCGCCGCCGCGGCCGAAGACGAAGGGGTCGCCTCCCTTGAGCCGCAGCACCCGGAGCTTCTGCCGGGCGAACGCGATGAGCCGGTTCGAGATATTGGGCTGAGTCGGCGACGGCTTGCCGCCGCGCTTGCCCGCGTAAACCAGCTCCGCCCCGGCCCGGGCCAGCTTCAGGATGCGGGGGTCGACCAGCGCGTCGTAGACGACGACGTCGGCGTGCTTAAGCGCGTGCAGGGCGTAAAGCGACAGCAGACCGGGATCGCCCGGACCGGCGCCCACCAGCCACACCCAGCCCGGCTCGAAGGCCGGCAAATCCAGCGGCACCTCGTCCATGGCGTCATCCCTATACACCGGGAGCAAGCCGCAGCCCAGCCTTACCTGTCACTCCCTAGCCAAGACCCGCCGGCCGCGGCTAAACTCGACCCATGACACGGAGGCCGACGGGAACCCTCAGGAGGGGCTGGAGCACCGGGGCGTGCGCCACCGCCGCGACCCACGCCGCGTATGAGGCGTTGCTCACCGGGCGCTTTCCCGATCCCGTCACCATCACCCTGCCGCGCGGCGAGCGGCCGAGCTTCCCGTTGGCCGTGGCCGAGCTCGCCGAAGGCCGCGCCACCGCCGGGGTCGTCAAGGACGCGGGCGACGATCCCGATGTCACCCACCGCGCGCTGGTGCGGGTTGCCGTGACCTTCGGCCCGCCGGGCGCCGGCGTGCGCTTCCGCGCCGGCGAGGGCGTTGGCACGGTGACCCGGGCGGGCCTCGCCGTCCCCGTCGGCGAGCCGGCGATCA
>JBHICX010000364.1:0-2622 GCA_046759805.1 Kiloniellales bacterium
CCTCGTATAGCACATGCATGACCGCGAGGCAGGTGTCGAGGCCGATGAAGTCGGCCAGCTCCAAGGGTCCCATGGGATGGTTGCAGCCGAGCCGCATGGCGGTGTCGATGGCGGTGACCGAGCCCACCCCTTCATACAGCGTGTACACCGCCTCGTTGATCATCGGCAAAAGCACCCGGTTGACGATGAAGGCGGGGAAGTCCTCGGCCACGGCCACCGTCTTGCCCAGCTTCACCACCAGCTCGCGCACCGCCTCGAAGGTGGCCTCGTCGGTGGTGATGCCGCGAATGAGCTCGACCAGCTCCATCATCGGCACCGGGTTCATGAAGTGCATACCGATGAACCGCTCCGGCCGGTCGGTGGCGGCGGCGAGCCGGGTGATCGACAACGACGAGGTGTTGCTGGCCAGGATCGCCTCCTTCTTCACCTCCAGCACCAGCTTCTCGAAGATCGCGCGCTTCACCGCCTCGTCCTCGACCGCGGCCTCGATGATGAGGTTGCAGTCGCCGAACATCTTGTAGTCGAGGCCGGTCTCGATGCGCTTCAGACCTGACGCCTTGTCGTTCTCGGTGATGGTGCCGCGGGCGACCTGGCGGCCCATGTTGCGCTCGATGGTTTGCATGGCCCGGCTGAGGATCGCCTCGTCGACGTCGGTGAGCTTCACCCGGTAGCCGGCGAGCGCACACACATGGGCGATCCCGCCGCCCATCTGGCCGGCGCCGATGACGCCGATGGTTTCGATCATGGACTCCCGTCCTGGCTAATGGGTTATGACGGCTTGTCGAGTTCGGTGGCGAGCTCCGGCACCGCCTCGAACAGATCGGCCACCAGCCCGTAGTCGGCGACCTGGAAGATCGGCGCCTCCTCGTCCTTGTTGATGGCGACGATCACCTTCGAGTCCTTCATCCCGGCCAGGTGCTGGATCGCGCCCGAGATGCCGACCGCGATATACAGCTCCGGCGCCACCACCTTGCCGGTCTGGCCGACCTGGAAGTCGTTGGGGACGAAGCCGGCGTCGACCGCCGCCCGCGAGGCGCCGACGGCGGCCCCGAGCCGGTCGGCGATGGCCTCCAGCATCTTGAAATTCTCGCCGTTCTGCATGCCGCGGCCGCCGGAGATCACCACCCGGGCGGAGGTCAGCTCCGGCCGTTCCGACCGGCTGAGCGCGTCGCGGACGAAGCGTGACTTACCCTGGTCGCCCGGGCCCTCGATCCGCTCGATCGTAGCCTGGCCGCCGGCGGCCTCGGCGGCGTCGAAGGCGGTGGTGCGCACGGTGACGATCTTGATGGCATCGCCCGAGGCCACGGTGGCCAGCGCATTGCCGGCGTAGATCGGCCGCACAAAGCGATCCGGGGCCTCGACCGCCACGATGTCGGAGATTTGCGCCACGTCCATGAGCGCCGCCACCCGCGGCATCAGGTTCTTGCCCGAAGTCGTAGCCGGCGCCAGCACGTGGCCATAGCCGGCGGCGAGCTGGACCACCAGCGGCGCCAGGTTCTCCGCCAGCCCATGGCCATAGGCCGGGTCGTCGGCGAGCAACACCCTGGCCACCCCGGCGACCTTGGCCGCCTCGTCGGCGACCCCGCCGCAGTCCTCGCCGGCGACCAGCAAATCGAGCTCGCCGCCGATTTGGGCGCCGGCGGTCACCGTGTTCAGCGTCGCCGGCTTCAGCTCGGCGTCGTCGTGTTCGGCAACGATGAGGACGCCCATCTCAGATCACCTTGGCTTCGTTGCGCAGCTTGTCGACCAGTTCGGCGACCGAGGCCACCGTGACGCCGGCCGCGCGCTTCTCCGGTTCGACGACCTTGAGCGTGCTAAGCCGCGGGGTCACGTCGACGCCCAACTCGTCGGGTGTCAGCCGTTCGATGGGCTTGCGCTTCGCCTTCATGATGTTCGGCAGCGAGGCATAGCGCGGCTCGTTGAGCCTGAGGTCGGTGGTGACCACGGCGGGCAGGGTGAGCGCCACCGTCTGCAACCCGCCGTCGACCTCGCGGGTCACCTCGATACCGCCATCGACAAACCGGATCTCGGAGGCGAAGGTGCCCTGCGCCCAGCCAAGCAAGGCCGCCAGCATCTGCCCAGCTTGGTTGCAGTCATCGTCGATCGCCTGCTTGCCGAGAATGACCAGGCCCGGGCCCTGGCGCTCGACGACGGCCTTGAGCAGCTTCGCCACCGCCAGCGGCTGCAGCTCGGCGTCGGTGACCACACAGACGCCGCGGTCCGCGCCCATGGCCAGCGCCGTGCGGATGGTCTCCTGGCATTGCTCGACGCCCATGGAAACAGCGACCACCTCGCTGGCGGTGCCGGCCTCCTTCATCCGGATCGCCTCCTCGACCGCGATCTCGTCGAAGGGATTCATCGACATCTTGACGTTGGCGGTCTCGACGCCGGATTGATCGGCCTTGACGCGGACCTTCACGTTGAAGTCCACGACCCGCTTGACGGCGACCAGCACCTGCATGGAGTCGGTCCCTGACGCTGCCCGTTTGCCTGTTTACGGACCGCGGGAAACCCTGTCAACCGGCCCCGTCCCGCGGGTTTCGGCGGCACGCCGCCGGGTGCCGGCGGCGCCCCCGCGAGGCCTGGGCCAGCGTTATCCTTATCAACCGGCTCCAGCCCGCT
>JBHICX010000365.1:0-2618 GCA_046759805.1 Kiloniellales bacterium
AATCGTATGCTATGGGTGGCCGGGTGGGGGCGTGGGCCGGTTCAGCCTGAACGGATAATGCGCTTGCGGACCGTCAATTTGCCGGGCCCGCGGAAGGGTTTCGATCCTGGCGTGTTGTCATCAATGGGGATGGCAAGCGGGGGTGCTGGCTGGCCACGTGAACCTCGCGAGCGTGACGTGTTGTGGGCACGGCCCACGGCCGAAGTTGGGCTCGATCGATGTCTCCAACGTCAGGCTCAGCAGATGATGGCGATCAATCAATCATGGTAGCCGATGGCGGGTCTCGCCGGACAGGTCGGCGGCTAGGCGGGCCTCCGAGAGCGGGTGCAGCCAACGCCATGTCGGCCTCGAGGACCAACCGTGCGCCCGGCGCCGTCACGGTCGATGGGCAGGGCCCGCATCACGGGCACGGGGCGGCGGCGACAAAAAAAAGACGTGTAACCGCCTCAGCCCGCCCAAGCCACTCATGATCAAGGCCCTGTTCGCGCCCTGGTCGCGGTCACTGGGCGGCAGGTTCCTGCGGCCGTTGGTGCTGGGCGGAACGGCGGCGGCGGCGGCCACGGCGTGGCTCACCTATCAGGCCGCCTTCGGCCAGCTCGAGCAGCAGCTCGAACAGCGCGCCCGCCTGATTGCCGGCATGGTGAACCACGCCGCCATGGTGAGCACCAAGGCGTCTGCCCTGCGGCACGTCTTGGAGGACGTGCTCGGCGCCGAGCCGGAGGTCCAGGCCATCGTGGTAACCATCAAAGGGCCCGCGGTGCCCCCAAGAATCCTGGCCGCGATCGATCGCGCCCCCGCCGACGCGGAAATCGAGCGCACACCCGCAGCCCACGTGCAAGCGGACATCAGGACGGCCATCGAACAAGGCGCCTTTGGCCGCCACCCTCACCCCGATGGCCAGAGGTTCGTCTACATCGCGCCCCTGGCGCCGCATATCTCGCAACAGGTCATTCGGGATCCGCGCGCCGGCCGGGAGTCGACCGCGCACGGCGGCGCCAAACTCGACGGCTTGCTGACCACCAAGGCATACCGGGGGGCGATCGTTCTCACACTGAACCGCGGCCGACTCGACCAGGCGATCGCCGCCCTCATGTGGCGCCACCTCCTTGCATTGGCGGCCGCCATCGCGATTACCGTGCTGCTGGCCTACGTCTTGCTGCGGCGGCAGGTACTCGGGCCGATGGGCGCGATGGGCGAGGTTCTGCGCCGGCGCGAACAGGACCGTCCCACCGGATTCGCCCCGGCCCCGGCCGGCGACGAAATCGCGGAGCTCAAATACGGCTTGGATCGGATGCTGGGTGTCCAGGAGCGACAACAGGCCCGGCTGGCGCGGTTCGCCGCTGCCCGGGCGGCGGTGCTCAGGCGCATGGAGACCGTCAATGAACGGCTGCACAAGGAAATCTGCGCCCGACACCGCTATCAGGAGGAGCTGATTGCCGCCAAGCGGCAAGCCGAGCTCGCCAATCGCATCAGGTCCGAGTTCCTGGCCAACATGAGCCACGAGTTGCGCACGCCGTTGAACGCCATCACCGGCTTCTCGCAGATGATGCGGAGTGAGATGCTGGGGCCGATCGGCAACGCCAGGTACCGTGAATACGCGGAGGATATCTACGCCTCCGGACGCCACCTGCTCGACATAATCAACGATGTCTTGGACTTGGCGATGGCGGAATCCGCCGAGCATGAGCTGCACGAGCAGGATCTCGATGTCTCCGAGGTGATTGGTGCGGTGCGCGTGATGGTATGGGAACGCGCCCAGAGAGGCGGCATCGAGCTCGAGGTCGGGGTCGACGACGGGCTGCCCATGCTGCGCGCCGATGAACGCAAGCTGAAACAGATCTTGGGGTATCTCCTGTCCAACGCCATCAAGTTCACGTCGGCCGGCGGCAAGGTCACGTTGCGGGGCTGGCGCCGGCAGGGCCGCGGCCACGTGTTTCAGATCAGCGATACCGGCATAGGCATCGCGCCCGACGACATCCCGACGGCGCTGGCCCCGTTCAGGCAGATCGACAGGCAGATCAACCGCCGGTTCGAGGGCACCGGGCTGGGCCTGACGCTGACCAAGGCCCTGGTCGAACTGCACGGCGGCTCACTCGAGCTCAAAAGCCAGGTCGGCGTCGGCACATTGGCAACCGTCGGCTTGCCCGCGGAACGCATCGTGCGATCGCCGGACCGCAGGCCCGACACCGGCACCGTCGTGGCCATGGCAAGCTTGAACCGCCGAACCATTGCGTCGTAGGCGCCGGTATGCCCCGGCGTCAACCTGCACCGTCGATCTCATGGCGATAATCAAGCGCGGGTCAAAGACCGCACCAGTGAAATCACTAGATTTCGCGGTTTGTACGGAGATTCGGAAGTCCAACGAATTGGTATTTCCCCTGTATTGGGGGAGACGGTCGGGGTGAGGGGGCTCTGACGCGAGAGCATTGTCCGTTCAGGCTGAACCAGCCCACGCCCCCACTCGGCGCCCATAGCATACGATGCCGTGGGTGGCCGGGTGGGGGCGTGGGCTGGAACCGATTCCAAGTGATCGGATAATGCTCGAGACGTCTGGCTTTCCGGATTATACCAACCGCACCGCTGATTGACTCACGAAGGGGATTCCCTTTTTCGAGATG
>JBHICX010000366.1:0-2618 GCA_046759805.1 Kiloniellales bacterium
GTTCCGCTTAGTCGCCGCGGCGGTCATGGCGGCGGCGCGGGCGACGCCGCGCCCACGCGACCCGCGTCTGCGCCTGGCGCTCGCCAACCTGCACCGGCCGGGGGCGCCGACCGGCAGCGTGGTGCTGTCGCTCGGCCTCGGGCTCACGGTCCTGGTGGCGGTGGCGCTGATCGAAGCCAACCTGGCGCGCCAGGTCGGCGAGCGCCTGCCGGAGGTGGCGCCGAGCACCTACTTCATCGACATCCAGCCGCATCAGCTGGCCCAGTTCGAGGCGGTGGTGCGCTCGGTGCCGGGTAGCCTGGAGCTGCGGCACGTGCCCACGGTCCGGGGCCGCATCGTGCGGCTGGCTGGCCGGCCGGTGGACCAGGTCAGGGTCGCTCCCGGCGTCGCCTGGGTGACCCGCGGCGACCGGGCGCTCACCTACGCCGCGCTGCCGCCGGCCAATACCCGAATCGTCGCCGGCGCCTGGTGGCCGGCCGACTACTCAGGCCCGCCGCTGGTCTCGCTCGACGCTGCGGCCGCCGAGGGCATGGGGCTTGCGGTCGGCGACAGCATCACCTTCAACGTGCTGGGCCGCGAGATCCGGGCCCGAATCGCGAATACGCGGCGCATCGACTGGTCCACGCTGGGCATGAACTTCGTGGTGATCTTCGCCCCGGGCACGCTGGAGCAGGCACCGCACAGCCACATCGCCTCGGTGCACGCGACGGCGGTGGCCGAGGCGGCGCTGGAGCGGGCCGTCAGCGAGCGCTTCGCCAACGTCGCGGCGATCCGGGTGAAGGACGCGCTGGAGGCGGTCAACCGGGTGCTGGCCAATATCGGCATCGCGGTGCGGCTGACCGCCGCCATCACCTTGATCGCCGGCTTACTCGTGCTGGCCGGGGCGATCGCCGCCGGGCACCACCGCCGGGTGCGCGACGCGGTGGTGCTCAAGGTGCTGGGCGCGCGCCGGCGCCAGGTCCTGCAGGCGTTCCTGATGGAGTACGCCCTCATGGGCCTGATCACCGGGGCGATCGCCGCCGCCATCGGCAGCACCGCCGCCTGGGCGGTGGTCACCCAGGCCATGGGGGCGGACTGGGCCTTCCCGCCGGCCGCGGTGGTGGCGACGGTGCTGCTGGCGATGGCGGTCACTCTCCTGTTCGGCTTCGCCGGCACCTGGCGGGCCCTGGGCCAGAAACCCGCACCGCTCCTACGCAACGAGTAATCGTAAGAACCGCGCAGAAGAAGACTCAACGCGGAGGACGCAGAGAACGCAGAGAGTAATCAAGGGAGATAAGGGGATAAGGGGGATAAGGGGACAGGAAGAATGGCGCGCCAAAGGCGCGCAAAAAAGTCCTCTCCTCATCCCCAGCCATCACCATTTCTCCCTTGAATCACCGCGCCACTCCGCGTCCTCTGGGTTCTCTGCGATGAGTTTACCGGTACCGGCGGGCAGATTTGAGGGCTTGGAAGGGCGCCCTAAATCGGACATGTTTGCTGGCTAGGGAGAAACCATGCGCCGAGCGAGACCGCTCACGATCCTGATCGCCGTGGCGCTGGCCGCACCGTTGCTGCTGGCCGGGCCGGTGCGGGCCGATTCCCGGTCGTTCGAGGACCAGGTCGAGGACAAGCTGCGCCAGGGCGCGGAAAAGATCATCGAGGCGCTCGAGATCCTGCTGCGCTCGATTCCGACCTACGGCCCGCCGCGGATCGACGAGGACGGCAACATCATCATACCGCGCCGCGGCGGACCCTTGGACAAGACGCCCGAGGACGAGCCCGACGACCAGCCCGAGGATGTCCCGCCGGAGGCGATCGCGACCTGACGAGGGCGGGATATCAAGCCGCTAGGGCGGCGAATTCGCATTGACCTCCGGCGGATTCGTCCCAATATGAGCGCCAGGACAGATTTCTGACTTCCTTCAAGAGGGTAAAGATGGCTACCGATCCGAGAAACATGACGCCAGCCCACGCGCGAGCCGCCGAGATCGATGTCGGCCTGCGCCAATACATGCTGCGCGTCTACAACTACATGGCGTCGGGACTGGCGCTCACCGGCGTGGTGGCGTACGCGTTGAGCACAACGCCGCAGATCATCGTCTCCCTGCACACTTCGGGGCTGATCTGGGTGTTCTTCATCGCCACCATCGGCGTCGTGTGGTACTTCGCTGCCCGCATCGCCACCATGCAACCGTCGACTGCGCAGGGATTGTTCTGGACCATATCGGTCCTGTACGGCGTGGTGTTCTCCAGCATTTTCCTGGTGTACACGGGGGCGAGCATCGCCCAGACCTTCTTCATCGCCGCCAGCATGTTCCTGGCGATGAGCCTGTTCGGCTATTCCACGCGGAGGGATCTGACGGGTTGGGGCTCGTTCCTGTTCATGGGGCTGATCGGCATGATCATCGCGTTCGTGGTGAACATCTTTTTCCAGAACCCGATGTTATACTTCCTCATCTCCGGCGTCGGGGTGATCGTGTTCACCGGGCTGACGGCTTACGACACCCAACGGATCAAGGAGGTGTACTACGTCGGCGACGGCGGTGACGTCGCGACGAAGAAGGCGATCAGCGGCGCCCTGAAGCTGTACATCGACTTCGTAGGCATCTTCATCTACCTGTTGCACTTCCTCGGCGTCG
>JBHICX010000367.1:0-2615 GCA_046759805.1 Kiloniellales bacterium
CGCCAGCACGGTCAGGGTCTTGAGCCCGAGGAAGTCGAACTTCACCAGCCCCGCCTTCTCCACGTGCTTCATGTTGAATTGGCTCACCGGCATCTCGGCGCGCGGGTCGCGGTAGAGCGGCACCAGCTCGTCGAGCGGCCGGTCGCCGATGACCACCCCGGCGGCGTGGGTCGAGGCATGGCGGTACAGGCCTTCCAGCTTCAGCGAGATGTCAATGAGCCGGGCCACCGCCGGGTCGCTGGCGCGCGCCTGCTCCAGCGCCGGCTCGCGGTCGATCGCCTGTTGCAGGGTAACCGCCTGGCCCGGGGCGTTGGGAACCAGCTTGCAGAGCCGGTCGACCTGACCGAAGGGCATCTCCAAGACGCGCCCCACGTCGCGCAGCACCGCCCGCGCCTGCAGGGTGCCGAAGGTGATGATCTGGGCCACCCGATCGCGGCCGTAGGTTTCCTGCACGTAGCGCAGCACCTCGTCGCGCCGCTCCTGGCAGAAGTCGATGTCGAAGTCCGGCATCGAGACCCGTTCCGGGTTCAAGAAGCGCTCGAACAGGAGTCCCCAACGCAGCGGATCCAGATCGGTGATGGTCAGCGCCCAGGCGACCACCGAGCCGGCGCCGGAGCCGCGGCCGGGTCCGACCGGAATGGCGTGCCGCTTGGCCCAGGTGATGAAGTCGGCGACGATCAGGAAATAGCCGGCGAAGCCCATCTCGATAATGACGTCGAGCTCGTAGGCAAGCCGGTCGCGATACGGCCGGGCCGCGGCCTCACGCGCCTGCGGGTCCGTGCCGGGCGCGTTAAGAAGGGCCTCCAGCCGACGCTCGAGTCCGGCGGCCGCGGTGCTGCGCAAGACCTCCGCCTCGCTTCTGCCCTGAAGCCCTGGATAGGGGGGCAGGATCGGCGGCCGCGACGTCGGCATGAAATGGCAGCGCCGCGCCACCGCCAGCGTGTTGTCGACCGCCTCGGGTAGATCGGCGAACAGGGCGCGCATCTCGGCGGCGGTCTTCAGGCGGTGCTCCGGCGTCACCCGCCGACGCTGCGGCTGCGAGACGACGGCGCCGTCGGCGATGCACAACAGGGCGTCATGCGCCTCGTACATCGTCTCATCGGCGAAGAAGCATTCGTTGGTGGCAATGAGCGGCAGGTCGTGGCCGTAGGCAAGCTCCACCAGCGCCTCCTCGATGCGGCCTTCCTCGGGCAACTCGTGCCGCATCAACTCGACGTAAAGCCGGCCCGGGAACAGCCCGGCAAGGCGCTCCAATGTGGCCTTGGCGGCATTCGTCTGGCCTTCGCCCAGGAGCCGCCCCACGGTCCCGGCCGGCCCGCCGGTCAGTGCGATCAGGCCGTCCGTGCGGCCGTCGAGGTGGTCCAGGCCGACCTGCGGCGGTGCCGCCGGCTCGCTGTCCAGATAGGCCCGGCTGACCAGGCTTAGGAGGTTGCGATAGCCGGCCTCTGCTTGCACCAGCAGCACCAGTTGGTCGATCCCGGCCGGGCGGGCGCCGCGGCCGGGCCGGTTGACCCCACCGTTGCCGCCATTGCCGCCACCGCCGCCATTGCCGCTGGTGCCGTTCGCGGCCATTCGGCCGCCCGGCGGGCCGCCCGCGTCCGGACGCCGGATGTGAAGCTGGCAACCGACGATCGGCTGCACGCCCTGGGCCGCCGCCACCGTGGCGAACTCGAGGGCGCCGAACAGGTTGCAACTGTCGGTGACCGCCACCGCCGGCATCTCCAGGTCCCGGCAGCGGGCCACCAGCTCCTGCAGCCGCAGCGCCCCTTCGGACAGGGAATAGGCGGAGTGGACCCTGAGATGAATGAAGCCGGCGTCGCTCATCCGCGCCCCCCTTGCACACGCGGCCCCGGCCCTACGGCGCCGTCATGGCGCCCCGCGCGGACAGGATTGCACGACGGCGCAGTCCTGTCACCGGGAACAGGCTGGCAACATGTGGCAGGCTCACGGCATCCCACCTACAAGATGTCGCAGTCCGCGGCCCGACGAGCGTTTCCTTGGTTGGCGGACGATGCAGGCTTCAGGTGCGGCCGCGTTTCATACATCTCTTGTATGGCATGTGTAGAAGTTATCCACTGGTGCGGCTACACGTGTACGACAACGGCTCCATGCTCGGTAGCAATCGGACAGGGTCTGTATAGCAGGGCCCGGCGCCACACATTCAGCGGCGCGAACGCCTGCATGTCTTGATGAAGGCCGGGATCTCCACCGGCTCGGAGTCCGACCGCCCGTCCGCCTCCGGCGCCGGGCGGCGGGAGGCCTGGTCGGCGGTCGGAAGCCGGGCGGTATCCGGCAATCCGGTTTGCCGTGCCAGGCGGTCCTTCTTGTCCGGGATGGTGATCTCGGGCTCCCAAGGGGTTCTCGGCGGGCGGCTCTTGTCGTCGCTCGGCACCGGCGCCCCCGGCGCGGCATCGCTTGCCGGCGGAAACTCCGGCGCCGCGGCCGCGGCTTGCTCTTCCGGTGCCCCGCCGGCCTTGTCCAACCGGGCGCCATCCGCTCTCGGCGCGCTGCCGTGCAACCGGGCCATGCGCTTCACCGAGTGTAGGATGTTGAGCAACAGTTCGGCGGTGTCCTCGGTCTCGGGACTGGTCGCCGAACCGGCCTTGTCCTCCGCC
>JBHICX010000368.1:0-2612 GCA_046759805.1 Kiloniellales bacterium
ACCCCCTCATCCCCGCGGTTGCCGGACGGCACCGGCCGGCCGGATCGCCCGCGGAGGTTAACGCAATCGTCTGGTACCCCCAAGCCCGGCCCGAGTGTCTTGCCCACCAGGCCAGCGTTGGCGCATTGTGCCCCGAACCGCTCGACCTACCGTGAACCAGGGAGGCCGCCGTTGACGCCAGCGAGCCTCGCCGCGTCCGCCGCCGCCGCGGTCCTGCGCGCCGAGTTGGACGATCGCGCCACCCGCCGCACGGACCCGGCCCAGAGCGAGGCGCTGGACCGCCATCACGCGGTGATCGACGGGCTCATCGCCGGCCATGGCGGCCGGCCGTGGGATATCGGCGGTGGCCTGGCGGTCGCCGGCTTTGCCGACCCGGCCGCGGCGGTCCGCTGTGCCACCCTGATCCAGCAGCATCTGGAGGCGCTGGAGGCGGAGCGGGGCGGCCCCGGCCCGCTCGCTTGGCGCATCGCGGTGGGCCTCAGCGGCGACGAGCTGGCGCCGCTGATCGCCGCCGCCGGGCCCGGCGAGGTGCGCATCACGGTGGCGCTCTACGCCGGCCTGCGGGGCCGGCTGGGGCTCGGCGTCGCCCCCTTGGAGGCGCCTTCCGCCGGCTTCCGGGTGCTCGCCGACCCGGCGACCGGGCCGCGGCGGGTGTGGCTGTACCGGGCCGGGGCGCTGCACAACGCGGCCTTGGTGCTGGTGCTGGCGTTGTTCGTGACGGCGCTGGCAGTAATGGTCTGGCACCTGGTGCTGGCGCCGGCCGGCGGCTGACTCCGGCCTTGGTTAACAGGCGCCGGAGGGCAGCCTATATTAGTCATAAGACCATATCCCGAGGGAGGCCCCGGCCATGCAACTCAACGATCCGACCCTGTTCCGCGAACAGTGCTACATCGACGGCGGCTGGTGTGACGCCGATGCCGGCGCCACGATCGCCGTCAACAACCCGGCCACCGACGAAACCATCGGTAGCGTCCCGAAGATGGGCGCGGACGAGACCCGGCGCGCCATCGAGACGGCAGAGGCGGCGCTGCCGGGCTGGCGCGCCAAGACCGCCAAGGAGCGGGCCCAGATCCTGCGCCGCTGGTACGATCTGATGGTCGAGAACGCCGACGACCTGGCGGTCATCATGACCACCGAACAGGGCAAGCCGCTCACCGAGTCCAAGGGCGAGGTGATGTACGCCGCCTCTTTCATCGAGTGGTTTGCCGAGGAGGGCAAGCGGGTCTACGGCGAAACCATCCCGCCGCACCAGACCGACAAGCGCATCGTGGTGATCAAGGAGCCGATCGGGGTGTGCGCCTCGATCACCCCGTGGAACTTCCCGGCGGCGATGATCACCCGCAAGGTGGGGCCGGCGCTGGCGGCAGGCTGCACGGTGGTGGCCAAACCGGCCACCCAGACCCCCTACTCGGCGCTGGCGCTGGCCGAGCTGGCCGAGCGCGCCGGCGTGCCCAAGGGGGTGATGTCCGTGGTCACCGGCCAGGCGTCACAGATCGGCGGCGAGATGACCTCGAACCCGATCGTCCGCAAGGTCACCTTCACCGGCTCCACCGAGATCGGCAAGCAGCTAATGCAGCAATGCGCCGGCACGGTGAAGAAGCTGTCGCTGGAGCTCGGCGGCAATGCCCCGTTCATCGTCTTCGACGACGCCGAGATCGATGCCGCGGTCGAGGGAGCGCTGGCCTCCAAGTACCGCAACGCCGGGCAGACTTGTGTGTGCGCCAACCGGTTGTTGGTGCAGGACGGCATCTATGAGGACTTCACCGCCCGGCTGGCCCAGGCGGTCGGCGGGCTGAAGGTCGGCAACGGACTCGAGGCCGGGGTGACGCAAGGCCCGCTCATCGACATGAAGGCGGTGGCCAAGGTCGAGCAGCACATCGCCGACGCCGTAGGCAAGGGCGCCCGCGTGGTGGTCGGCGGCGGCCGTCACGATTTGGGCGGCAGCTTCTTCCAGCCCACCCTCTTGGCCGATGTCACCCCCGACATGGCGGTGGCCCGGGAGGAGACCTTCGGGCCCTTGGCACCCCTGTTCCGATTCGAGACCGAGGACCAGGCGATCTCCATGGCGAACGACACCGAGTTCGGCCTGGCGGCCTATTTCTACAGCCGCGACATCGGCCGAATCTGGCGCGTTGCCGAGGGCGTGGAGTACGGCATCGTCGGCATCAACACCGGCATCATCTCGACCGAGGTAGCGCCGTTCGGCGGCATGAAGGAGTCCGGCATCGGCCGCGAGGGCTCGCATTTCGGCATCGACGAGTTCCTCGAGGTCAAGTACCTGTGCATGGGCGACATCGACCACTGACGCGGGCGGCGGTCAGCCGTCAGCGGTCAGCTTTCAGCTTTCAGCATTACCGGCGGCGCCAGCGCGACTCGGACTGATCGCTGATGGCTGAAGGTTGACAGCTATTCGTCGAACGCCGGCGGTTGGCCGCATCTCAGGCCGCGTCACGCACCTCGACCACGAGGCGCTTGCCGAACACCGCCAGCGCGGACTCGATCTGGCCGATGTGCGAGCGGTGGTCGAGGTCGAGCAGCCGGCGGACCACGGTTTCGGTGACTCCAAGGCGCTTGGCGAGCGCGACGTTGGTCATGTTCGCTTCGCGCATCGC
>JBHICX010000369.1:0-2582 GCA_046759805.1 Kiloniellales bacterium
AGGTGTCGCCCATGATCATCACGGTGGCGTGCCGGTTCGACCAGCACTCACCGATGTTGGGGCAGGCCGCCTCCTCGCACACCGTGTTGAGGCCCAGCCGGCGCATCAAGTTGCGGGTTTCGTGATACTCCCGCGAGACCGGGGCCTTGACCCTAATCCAGGGCGGCTTGGGAGCGCGCGGCGCGGCCTCTGCGTGGCGCCCGCCCGACTCCTGGGTTGTGGTGATGGTCATCTCGGCCGATTCCCGCTCTGCGCGGCACCATGCAACGACAAAATCCTTACCCTCACTGTCAGATAGATCGCACTTGCCGCCTGGAATGCCAAGGGGAAATCCGATCGTGGAAGTGGCTTGTGAGGTGACACGTGTTACGTAACAGGTTATACTGATGCATGATTAGGGGCATTCGTCATAAGGGGTTGCGAGAGTTCCATGAGAAGGGCCGGACAACGGGCCTCGATCCGAAACAGATCAAACGCATCCGGGCCATATTGTCCCGTTTGGACGCAAGCGGCGTGCCGCAGGACATGGATTTACCCGGTTTGCGGCTGCATCCGCTGAAAGGTCAGCTTGCCGGCTTTTGGGCGGTCGATGTCAGCGGCAACCGCCGGATCGTATTCCGCATCGAGGCCGGGGAGGTATTCGACGTGGACCTGATCGACTACCACTGAAGGGAAGACCGCATGACCATGCACAATCCGCCCCACCCGGGCGAAGTGATTCGGGAGCTCTGCCTCGAGCCCTTGGGCCTAACGGTTACCGCCGCGGCACGGGGACTGGGCGTAAGCCGCAAGGCACTGTCCGAGCTGTTGAACGGCCACAGCGGAATTTCGCCGGAAATGGCCATCCGGCTTTCCAAGGCCTTCGGCGGCAATCCCGAAAGCTGGATGCGGCAGCAGATGCAGTACGATCTATGGCAGGCAGAACAAAAGGCCGGCCAGATCGACGTGAAGCGGTTCGAAATAGCCTGAAAGCAGCGGCGACCTTGGGGATTGGCTTGGCACCATGAGCCTGCCGCCCGCCCTACAGGTGGAGGACCCGACCGTAGGCGTCAAGCACCGACTCGTGCATCATCTCCGACAGCGTGGGATGCGGAAAGATGGCGCGCATCAGCTCCGCCTCGGTGGTCTCCAGGGTCATCGCCACCGCGAACCCCTGGATCAGCTCGGTGACCTCGGCGCCGACCATGTGCGCGCCCAGCAGCTCTCCGGTGTTGGCGTCGAACACGGTCTTGATCATGCCCTCCGGCTCGCCGAGCGCGATCGCCTTGCCGTTGCCGATGAACGGGAAGCGGCCGACACGCACCTGGTGGCCGAGCTCCTCGGCCCGCCGCTCGGTGAGCCCGACCGAGGCCAGTTGCGGCTGACAGTAGGTGCAGCCGGGGACCTTGCCGGCATCCAGGGGATGCACACCGTCGACGCCGGCAATCTTCTCGACACAGATCACCCCCTCGTGGCTCGCCTTGTGGGCCAGCCAGGGGGGGCCGACCAGGTCGCCGATGGCGTAGACGCCGGGCTCGTCGGTGCGCATCCACCGGTCGGTCACCACATGGCTCTCTTCGACCCGCACTGCGGTGCCTTCGAGGCCAAGTTCCTCGACGTTGCCGACGATGCCGACCGCCATGACGACCCGATCGACCGTGAGCCGGCTTGCCTTGCCGTCGGCTTCGATGGTGGCGGTGACCTTGCCGCGCCCCTTCTCAATGCCGGTCACCGTGGCCCCGGTTTGGATCTTCATGCCCTGCTTCTCGAATGCCTTGCGGGCCAGCGCGGCGATCTCCTCATCCTCCACCGGCAGCACCTGGGGCAGTATCTCCACCACGCTCACCTCGGCCCCCAGCGTGCGATAGAAGCTCGCGAACTCGATCCCGATCGCGCCCGAGCCCACCACCAGCAGCGATTTCGGCAGGGTCTCCGGGATCATGGCCTCCTTGTAGGTCCAAACGAGCTTGCCGTCGGATTCGAGCCCCGGCAGCTCGCGGGCGCGGGCGCCGGTGGCCAGGATTACATGCGCGGCGGTGAGCTCGGCCACCCCCTTTCCGTCCGTCTCGACCTGTACCTTGCGCCGCCCGCCGGCACTGGGGGCGAGCCGGCCGTGGCCGTCGAAGACGCTGACCTTGTTCTTCTTGAGCAAGTGCTTGACGCCGCCGCTCAAGCGATCGGCGACCTGGCGTGACCGCTTCACTACCTTGGCCATGTCGTAGCCGACCTTGCCGGCGCTGAGGCCGAAATCGGCGGCATGGGCCAGGTAGTAGTAGATCTCGGAGCTGCGAAGGAGCGCCTTGGTGGGTATGCACCCCCAGTTGAGGCAGACGCCGCCCAGATGCTCGCGCTCAACAAGGGCCGTCTTCATGCCCAGCTGCGCCGCCCGGATCGCCGCCACGTATCCGCCCGGCCCGCCGCCGATGACGGCCAGGTCGAAGCTCAAGTCGGCCACGCCCCGGCTCCTAGAGCATCATCGTCAGTGGGTCTTCAACCAGCTTCCGGAAGGCGGCCAGGAACTCCGCGCCGACAGCGCCGTCGACCGCCCGGTGGTCGACCGAGAGCGTGCAGCTCATCACCGTGGCCGTGGCCAGCGCGCCGTC
>JBHICX010000370.1:0-2559 GCA_046759805.1 Kiloniellales bacterium
CAGTATGAGGGCCTCACCCTGAGCCTGTCGAAGGGCGAGGCCCGAGTCCGCTCATGCGCGAACTGGTATCAGTCCCTGTCCACCGGGCCGCCGGCGTTGACCCAGGCGGCGAAGCCGCCGGCGAGGTGGCAGACGTTGGCAACCCCCATGTCCTGGGCCGTCTTGGCGGAGAGTGCCGAGCGCACCCCCGACCCGCAATAGAAGACCACCCGCTCGGCCGACGCCAGGGCCGGCTCGTGCATCGGGCTCTCCGGATCGATCCGGAACTCGAGCATGCCGCGCTCCGCTTGTATCGACGCCGGGACGAAGCCGCCCCGATTCCGCTCCAGCGCGTCCCTCACGTCGACGAACACCACCCCGTCCTGGCCGTGCAACCGTTGCGCCTCGTCCACGCTCAGGGTCTCGACCTCGGCCATCGCCTCGGCCAAGAGCTCACGCACGCCCTTTTTCAACATCCTGGTCCAGCCTCCCTTGTCGCCTGCGACGGTACCGTCACACAATCGCCCTTGTCGGCAAACATGGGGTCGATTGCCCCGCCGTCAACGCCGGCCGGCGGGTTCGGCCACCAGATCGCGCCGACGCCAGGCCTGGCTGCGGCGCTCCAGGCCCCGGGTCACCAGCCAGTAGAGGACGCGCACCCCGGCCAAGGTGTAGACGATCATCATGGCCATCGCCGCCGCCGGCGCGGCTAAGGGCGACGCCGTTTCTTGGGCCTTGCCGCCAGCGCCTCGGCCAATCGGGCATAGCCGCGGTCGTCGCCCGGCAGTCCGAACCGCAGCCACTCGGGTTGTTCGGGAAAGTGGCGAACCAGGATCCCGCGCCGGCCGAGCCGGACGAACAGGTCCGGGGCGTCCACGCCGGTGACCAGGCGATAGAGGGCGGTGCCACCGGCGACCGCCAGACCAGCGTCTTCGAGCAGCGCGTCGAGCCGCGCCGCCCCTTCGGCCAGCTTGATCCGCGTCGCCGCGATCCATGCGCCGTCCCGGAACGCCCGGGTCGCGATATGCGCTGCCGGTCCGCTGACCGCCCATGGTCCGAGGGCATCGCGCAGCTCGGTGATCGGCGCCGGCGCGGCCAGGCCGAAGCCGAGACGCAGGCCGGCGAGGCCGAAGAACTTTCCGAAGGAGCGCAGCACCATGAGACCCGGCGCCCCGGCGGATGGGGCGACGCTTGCGCCCGGATCGAGGTCGGCGAAGGCCTCGTCCACCACCAAGAGGCCGCCGCGCCGCGCGAGGCGGTCGGCGATCGCCATGAGGTGCCCGGGCGGATAGCATCGACCATCCGGGTTGTTGGGGTTGGTGACCACCAGGACATCGACGCCGGGGCC
Organism: Kiloniellales bacterium; assembly: GCA_046759805.1. Taxonomy (GTDB): domain Bacteria; phylum Pseudomonadota; class Alphaproteobacteria; order JBHICX01; family JBHICX01; genus JBHICX01. The sequence continues at coordinate 1,328 of JBHICX010000370.1, forward strand.
CGGCTCGTCCGGATCGGCGACCGTGTCCACCGCATGTCCGGCGTTGGCCCAGGCGCGGGCGTGCTCGCCATAGGTGGGGCCGAGGACGGCGACGCGCGACCGCGGCCTGAGACGGGGCAACCATTGGATCAGCGCTTGTGAGCCGGGTGCCGCCACCACCAGCGCCGGATCGCCGACGCCATAGTAGTCGGCGGCGGCCTGGCGCAGCGCCCGATCGGCGCCACTGTCCGGCAGCCGGGTCCAGGTGTCGGCGGGAAGCCCGTCGACAGGGTAGGGGAACGGGTTGATCCCGGTCGAAAGATCGAGCCAGCCGTCCGGCGGACGCCCAAACAGGCGCTCCGCCCACTGGGTGTCGCCGCCGTGAACGACCATCTCCGGGGTCTCTTCCGTGCTGCGCGCGGGAAGCGGCATGATCGGGTCGGCCGGGTTCGGTACGCGCATCAGGCGGCCAGGCGGAACCCGTCCTCGTCGAGCGCGGCCAGAAGGGCCGCCGCCTGGGCCGGCGTGAGCGCCGTCAACGGCGGGCGCAGGTTCAGCCATCCCGCGTCGTCCCGATAATGGGCGACGATCTGCTTCAGCGCCGGGATCATCGGATAGGCCTGGATCATCTGACGCCGCGCGGTGATGACCTGCTGCAACCGGTCCGCCTGATCACCCTGCCAGGCGTCGTAGACCCGGCGGATCGCCGTGGCGTTGACGTTGGCGGTGGCGGTGATGCAGCCGACGCCGCCGCCGCGCAAGGTATCCAAGAGGAACACCTCGGAGCCGCAGAAGGTGCCGAAACCCGGCAGCGCCTCTAAGAGCTGGCGGGTGTTGTTCCAGTCACCGGAACTGTCCTTGATTCCCACAACCACGGACGGATAGGCGGCGACCAGGCGCTCAATCAACGGCAGCGTATACCCGACCTGGGCCACCGGCGGGATGTGATAGAGGTAGATGCGTAGGCGTGCGTCGCCGACGCGCTCGATCACTTCGGCGATGCAGGCGAACAGCCCGTCGTCCGATATCGCCTTGTAGTAGAACGGTGGCAGCATGAGCACGCCGCCGCAGCCGACCCCGAGCGCATGGCGGGTCAAAATTACGGTGTCGGTCAGCGCGCAACAGCCGGTCCCCGGTATCAGCCGTCCTGCATCGACGCCGGTCTCGACCAAGGCGTCGAGCAATCGGATGCGCTCGTCGGCCGCGAGCGAGTTGCCCTCGCTGGTGGTGCCGAAGGGGGCAAGCCCGTGGCA
>JBHICX010000371.1:0-2558 GCA_046759805.1 Kiloniellales bacterium
CCCCACCCGGCCACCCATAGCATACACTGCCGTGGGTGGCCGGGTGGGGGCGTGGGCTGGAACCGATTCCAAGTGATCGAATAATACCCAAGCGCCGGCTTTGACCCTCGACCCGACGTCCTATAGAAGGGCCGCGAACCAACCGGGAGGCGGCGAATGGCAGGCGTGCGGGGCGGCGGGGCAGGGGCCGGCGAAGCCGGACCGACGCCCCCAAATCCGGCCTTCGAGGCCGATGTTCGCGAAGGCTTCGCCCGCCAGGGCGCCATGGCGCATCTGGGCGCCGAGCTCATGCGGGTCGAGCCCGGTTATGTCGAGATCGCGCTGCCGTTCCGCCAAGAAGTCACACAGCAGCACGACTACATCCACGGCGGCGTGATCGCCACCATCGCCGACACCGCCGGCGGCTTCGCCGCCTTCTCGCTGATGCCGGCGGGCACCTACCCGCTCACCGTGGAATTCAAGATCAACCTGTTGGCACCGGCCCGCGGCGAGCGGGTGATCGCGCGGGCACGGGTCAAGCGCCCGGGGCGCACGCTCACCGTGACCGAGGGCGAGGTGTTTGCCGTCGACGGTGGGACCGAGCGGCTGTGCGCCACCATGCTGCAGACCATCATCTGCCTGCCGATCGACGGTGGATCTGGCCGGGATTGATGTCGGCAGGCCCGAAGCGCAGGGAATCTGCCGAGACGCCGCGGCGAGACCCGCGTATCGTACATCTCACGGAGGCGGCCGAGGTGACGCCGACGCTCGTCCGCTGGTTCATCGACGCGTGGACGCCGTGGTATGGCCCCGACGGCGAAGGCGACGCGGAACAGGACCTCGCCGCCTGCCACAGCCGTGACTCGCTTCCCATCTGTCTGGTCGCCCTCGGCCCGGACGGCGAGCCACTCGGCACCGCAGCGCTCAAATCCGAGTCGGCCGGCAGCGAGCTCGGCGTCGGCCCCTGGCTCGCGGCCCTGCTGGTGGGCCCGGTGCATCGTGGCCGCGGGGTCGGCACGGCGCTGATTGCAGCCATTGAGGCCGAGGCCCGGCGCCTCGGTTTCCCCGCGATCTACGTCTCGACCAACGTTGCCGAGGGCCTGTTCCGGCGCCGGGGCTGGCAGCCCTTCGCCACCACCAGCTCCTTGTGGGGACCGGTTACCGTCTATCGCTTCCCGGTCTCGCTGTCGAGGGTCAAGAGCGGCTCGTAAAGATCGGGCCGGCGGTCACGGAAGATGCCCCAGCCGGCGCGCCGGGCCCGGATTTCGTCGAGGTCGAAGCGGCCGATGATCACCGCCGGCTCGTCCGCGGGCGCCTCGGCGACGATCTCGCCCGTCGGGCCGGCGATGAACGACGAGCCATAGTAGGTAACGGTGCAGCTCTCGCCCTCCTCGATGCCGATGCGGTTCGAGGTCACGAGCGGTGTCAAATTGGCCGCCGCGTGGCCCTGCATCACCCGCCGCCAGTGGCCGCGCGAGTCGAGGTCCGGGTCCTGCGGCTCGGAGCCGATGGCGGTGGGGTACATGAGGATGTCCGCGCCCTTGAGCGCCAACGCCCGGGCCGCCTCGGGGAACCATTGGTCCCAGCACACCGCCGCGCCGACCGCGCCGTAGCGGCTGTTCCACACCTTGAAGCCGGTGTCGCCGGGGTTGAAGTAGAACTTCTCCTGATAGCCCGGCCCGTCCGGGATATGCGACTTGCGATAGAGCCCCAGCGGCCGGCCGTCGGCGTCGAAGGTGACGAGCGAATTGTAATGGGCGTTGTGGTGGCGTTCGAAGAAGCTCACCGGCAGCACCACCTCGAGCTCGGCGGCAAGCTCGCTCATGCGTTTCAGTACCGGATTTCCCTCGACCGGCCGAGCCAGCCCGAACAGCTCCTGCCTCTGGTCCTTGCAAAAATAGGGGGTCTCGAACAGCTCTTGCAGCAGCACGATCTGCGCCTCCTTGCCGGCCGCCTCGCGCACCAGCGCCTCCGCCTGCTTGAAATTCGCCTCGCGATCCCAGCTGCAGGCCATCTGGGTGGCGGCGACGGTGACGGCGGTCATGGCGCGGATGCCCTACTCAGCGACCGTGCGTCGGGCCGCCCTATCGTCCGACGGCGTAGCCCTGCATGCCGCGCGGATTGGCGGCGGCCTTCATGAGCCCGTCTTCCTCCCGGGCGACGGCGCAAAGCCGGCCCTGGGACCAGTCCTCGGCGACCTCTACCGCATGGCCGCGACGGCGGAGCTCGGCCACCGTCTCGGCCGCAAACCGGCTCTCCAGCGTGAGCGAGCCGGGCCGGGCCTCACGCTGCCAGAACGAGGACGGGAAGTGCTCGGTGTGGAACGTCGGGGCGTCGATCGCCTGCTGCAGGTTCATGGCGTGATGCAGGTGGCGCAGCAGGAACGGCACCTGCCATTGGTCCTGCTTGTCGCCGCCGGGGGTACCGAAGGCCATGGCCGGCCGGCCGTCGGCGAGCGCCATCGAGGGGGTGAGCGTGGTGCGCGGCCGCTTGCCCGGAGCCAGGCTCGCCGGCCGCCCTTCTTCGAGCCAGAACATCTGCGCCCGGCTGCCGAGGCAGAAGCCGAGCTCGGGGATCAC
>JBHICX010000372.1:0-2553 GCA_046759805.1 Kiloniellales bacterium
TCCGCTTCACATTTGGGAGCGGACCCACCCGCTGGTCGCGCCGAACGTCCGGGGCTGTGAAGGGTTGTCGGACCCCTGCCGTAGACAGGCGGGTGCGGCGCTTGGTTTCGGCCGGCAGGGGTCGGACAAGCCTCAGGGGAGGAAACCGCGTGGGGTTCAGGCTGGGTGGGTCGGGCTGCTCGGTCTATGGGGATTTGGCGTCGGCAGACTGGCTGTCTGGCGTCGCGGGAACTGTTGGGTCGCGAGAATGTGGCCAGCCACGATCTCGGCGTCGTGGGTTTGCGGCGACTGTGCGGTGGCGCTGGGGGGTTTTGGTGGCCGGTCTGCGGGCTCGCGGGGGCGTTGAGCCAAGCGGCGCCGTGGCCGGCGGCGGCCGGCAGCATTCGCGCTTGTGGAAGGCATGAGTGTCACGGTCTATGGGTCTCGTTCGGTGGTGGGGCGCGCGGTGCGTGTGCGGGCTCGAAGGTCTCGATGATGATCATTGGTCCGCCGCAGGTGGGGCAGGGCAGAGCGAGGCTTGGCGGCTCATCGGCCTCGATGACGGGCTCGGTCCCGTGTTGGGGTGACGGCACATCGAGCAGTTGACGCGCCCGGGCGAGGTTCTCGGCGCGTCCGCCATTGGCAAAGAGCCCGTAGTGGCGGATGCGGTGGAAGCCCGTGGGCAGGACGTGGAGGAGGAAGCGGCGGATGAACTCGTGCGTGGCCAGCGTCATGGTCTTGTGCCGGTCGCGCGCCTTGGCGCGGTAGTCTTTCCACGTGAAGGTGACGCCCTTGTCGTCGAGGGCGATCAACCGGCTGTTGGCGATGGCAACGCGGTGAGTGTAGCGGCTGAGGTAGGCGAGCACGGCCTCGGGCCCTGCGAACGGCGGCTTGGCGTAAACGACCCATTCGATCTTGCGCACCGGCGCCAGATAGGCCGCAAAGGCGCCCTGCTTGGCCAGCCCGGCGTGCTCGCCGAAGAACTGTAGAGACCCGGCCTCGTGGGCGGTCGCGAGCTTTTCCAGGACCAGGCGTTGAAACAGCCGCGAGAGCACGCGCACGTGGAGGAAGAAGCGCGGCCGGCAGGACACCCAACGCGTCCCATCGGGTGAGAGGCCGCCGCCCGGCACGATACAGTGCAGGTGCGGATGATGGGTCAGCGCCGAACCCCAGGTGTGCAGTACCGCGGTCACACCGATGCGGGCGCCGAGATGCTTCGGGTCGGCGGCGATGGCGATCAGGGTCTCGGCGGCGGCGCTGAACAGGATGGCGTAAATGACGGCCTTGTTCTGGTAGGCGATGTCGGCGATCGGCGCCGGCAGGGTGAAGACCACGTGGTAATAGGGGGCCGGCAAGAGCTCGGCCTGGCGCGCGGCCAGCCAGTCCTTGGCGGCCGCGCCCTGGCACTTCGGGCAATGGCGGTTGCGGCACGAGTTGTAGGCGATCTGCGTATGGGCACAGTCCTCGCAGCGCGCGACGTGGCCGCCGAGCGCGGCCGTGCGGCAGGCCTCGATCGCCGACATCGCCTTGAGCTGGCCGAGGCTCAGGTGGCCGGCCTGGGCGTGCCGCCAGGCAGCCCCGTGGGCGCGGAAGATGTCCGCGACCTCCAGCGCATGACGCGCCATGGTGCCGCCGGCTTAGGCGGGCGGTGGTGGTCCCTGTGTCAAATGCTCCAGCGGGCTCTTGACCGCCCTGAGCGTGGTGCTGGCGACGTGGCTGTAGCGGGCGGTGGTGTCGAGCTTCTTGTGGCCGAGCAGGACTTGGATCACGCGGATGTCGACCTTCTGCTCCAGGAGATGGGTGGCGAAGCAGTGGCGCAGCGTGTGCAGCGTGACCGGCTTGGTGATCCTGGCCGCCTGCTTGGCGTCATGGAAGGCGCGATTGAGCTGGCGGGTGGTCAAGGGATTGACCGGGTTCTGGCCCGGAAACAGCCAGCCCCCCGGCAGCATCGCGCCCCGATCCCGCCCGGCCAGCCACCAGGCGCGCAGGAGCTCGAGCAGAGGCGCCGACAGCATGGCGTAGCGATCCTTGCGGCCTTTACCCTGCTCGACCCGGATCACCATGCGTTCGCTGTCGATGTCCGAGACCCTGAGCGAGACCACCTCCGAGGCGCGCAGGCCGGCGCCGTAGGCAAGAGAGAGCGCGGCTCTGTACTTCGGGCCCGGCGCCGCCTGCAAAAGGCGCGCGACCTCCTCGGGGCTAAGCAGCACCGGCAGCCGGCGTGGCACGCGGACGGTCGTCATGCCGACCTCGGCGTCGTCGCGCCCCAGGGTCACGCCGAAGAAGAAGCGCAAGGCCGAGACCGCCGCGTTCATGGTCGTCGCCGAAGCCTCCGCCGATCTCATGTGCAGCTGGAAGCGCCGCAGATCCTCCGCAGTGGCTTGATCCGGCGAGCGGCCCAGAAAGGCCGTGAATCTCTTGACTGCCGCGATGTATCCTCGTTGCGTGCAGGCCGTGAAACCTCGGACCGTCATGTCCTCGATCATGCGCCGGCGCAACGGGTTGATAGCTTTGTCGGGCATGGGTCTGCTCCTGTCTTGAGTGAGGTCTTGCAACCCCAAACCTCAACACAGG
>JBHICX010000373.1:0-2545 GCA_046759805.1 Kiloniellales bacterium
AACGTCACCTTGGCCGTGAGCGTCTCCTTGCCCGTCAAGGTGCCCGCCTCGATGGCTTCGCGCACGGCCTGCTCGATCTCGCGTTGCGCGGTGACGCCGACCTTCTTCAGGAACTTGCGCACCTCCATGTTGAAAATGTCCTCGTCCATCGCCCTGTCTCCCCTGCTGGATCGGTGCCCCGGTACGCGCACCGCGAACTCCTAGTTAGCACACAGTTGGTTGGCGGCAAGGCCGCGACGCGGTATTGTACCCGGTTGGACCCAGGCGGGCGAGGAGCGGCAACCATGAAACTCAACGCCGACCAGTTGGCGCGGTTCGCGGACGAAGGCTACGTCTTCGTCCCGGAGCTGTTCTCCCAAGACGAGGTCAAGGTGCTCATGGACGAGGTGCCCGGCATCTACGCCCAGCGCCGCGACGAGGTGGTGCGCGAAAAGGACGGCGAGACCGTGCGCTCGGCCTTCGCGGTCCAGACTTACAGCGAGGCGTTCTATCGCCTGTCGCGGCATCCGCGGTTGATCGAACCGGCGATGCAACTGCTCGACGGTCCGGTCTACATGCACCAGTTCAAGATCAACGCCAAGGCCGCCTTCAACGGCGACGTCTGGCAGTGGCACCAGGACTACGGCACCTGGTCGCGCGACGACCTGATGCCGGAGCCGCGGGCCATGAACCTGGCCCTGTTCCTGGAGGAGGTGAACCAGTTCAACGGCCCGCTCCTGTTCATCCCGCGCTCCCACAAGCGGGACGTCATCGAGGCCGGCTACGACACCACCACCACCAGCTACGGGCTGTGGACCATCGACGACGAGACCATCACCAGGCTGGTCGCGGAAGGCGGGATCGTCGCGCCCACCGGGCCGGCCGGGTCGGGGCTGTTCTTCCACTGCAACCTGGTGCACGGCTCGCCGTCCAACATGACGCCGTGGAACCGTACCATCGTCTACATCAGCGCCTGCCAGGTGGAGAACCACATCCGCCGGTTCAAGCGGCCGGGATGGATCGCCCATCGCGACTTCACGCCGATCGAGCCGCTGGCCGACGACTGCCTCATGGCGCTGGCGCGCGAACGCGCGGCCTAGCCGCGGCGCCAAACACCTGGGGCCATGAACCTGCATCGCCTGCTGGCCGCCCGTGCCGCGGCCGGAAACCCGGTCCGGGTGGGGCTCATCGGGGCCGGAAAGTTCGGCACCATGTACCTGGCCCAGGCGCGCACCACACCGGGGGTCCACGTGGTGTCGGTGGCCGACCTGGAGCCGGAGCGGGCGCGCCAATCCTTCCGGCAAACCGGCTGGCCGGAGGATCAGTGCGGGGCGGCCTCGCTCGACGACGCCCACAAACACGGCGCCACCTTCATTACCGAGGACGCCGCGGCCCTCATCGCCGCCGACGGGATCGAGGTGGTGGTCGACGCCACCGGCGACCCGGGCACCGGCATCCGCCATGCGCTCCAATCATTCGACCACGCCAAGCACGTGGTCATGGTGACGGTCGAGGGCGATGCGCTGGCCGGGCCGCTGCTGGCCCGCCGGGCGGCCGAGGCCGGGGTCATATATTCGCTGGCCTATGGCGACCAGCCGGCCATCATCTGCGAGATGGTCGACTGGGCGCGGGCCAACGGCTTCGAGCTGGTGTGCGCCGGCCGCGGCGTGAACTACCTGCCCGCCTACCACGACTCGACGCCGGATACGGTCTGGCAGCACTTCTCGGCCAACCTGACGGCGGAGGACGCGGCCGCCGCCGGCATGAACCCGAAGATGTTCAACTCGTTCCTCGACGGCACCAAGCCGGCCATCGAAACGGCGGCGGTCGCCAACGCCTGTGGGCTCATTCCCCAGGCCGAGGGCCTGAAGTTCCCGCCCTGCGGCGCCGAGGACCTGCCACAGGTGTTGCGTCCGGTGGCCGAGGGTGGGCGGCTCGACCACAAGGGCACGGTGGAGGTGGTGTCCAGCCTCGAGCGCGACGGCCGGCCGGTGTACCGGCATTTGCGCTGGGGCGTGTTCGTCACCTTCGAGGCGCCCGGCGAGTATGTCGCCCGCTGCTTCCGTGACTACGGCTTGACCACCGACGACAGCGGCCGCTACTCGGCGCTGTATCGCGAGGTCCACCTGATCGGCCTCGAGCTGGGGACCTCGGTGGCCTCGGTGGCGTTGCGCGGCGAGCCGACCGGCTGCCCGCGCGGCTTCACCGCCGACGTGACGACCACCGCCAAGCGCGACCTCAAGGCCGGCGAGGTGCTCGACGGCGAGGGCGGCTACACGGTCTATGGCCGGCTGATGCCGGCCGCCGACTCCCTGGCGCTGGGGGCCCTGCCGCTGGGCTTCGCGCACGGGGTCAAGCTCAAGCGTGAGATCGAGAAGGGCGAGACTGTGCGCTGGGCCGACGTCGGGTTCGACGAGGCCGACGACACGGTGCGCTTCCGCCGCCAGATGGAGGCGGCCTTCAGCCCCGGCCTCGACACCGCCGCCGCCGATTAACGCCGGCCCCAGTCGGCCGAAGGGACGGCGAACGCGCCCATTTGCCGATGATGAGCCCTTTGGCTTTTTCC
>JBHICX010000374.1:0-2544 GCA_046759805.1 Kiloniellales bacterium
CGGCCGTCCTCGGCCATCTTGCCGGTGAACTCCTCGGTCAGCCATCCGGTGGCGATGCCGGTCACCTCCTCGCCGGAGACATAGATGGCGGCATCGACGTTGTAGCCGGCGAGACAGCCGTCGACCGAAACCAGGCGCCAGGCCCCGTCATAGGGGCCGCCGGGAGCGGGTTCCGGCGCTTGCGTTCGGGTCAGCGCGATGCGGCAGCTGGCGTTGCCGAAGCCGGCCTCGCCCTCGAATCGGTTGTCATGGAAGGTGCCGCTCAAGTACCGGTCGCCTTCCCAGAACAGGTTCAATGAGTTGTCGCTCCGGATCGTGCTGATCACCGGCAGGCCGCTCCGGCCCAACGGCGCCACGACCACGTAATTGCGCACGGTTACGGTGATCCATTGGCGCTCGACGGGGCACCCTGCCTTGCTCAGGAACTGGCCCTGCCACTCGCCGTCGAACTCGCCCGCCGCACGGCTCGGCGCCCAGGCCAACAGGACCAAGGCCAGGGACAAAGGAACGGTGCGGCGGGTCGCTGCGATCATGGGGGCTCCAGCGATCATTGGCCGCGGCCGCCTCAAGGCGCGCTTCGCGGCGATGCATCATAACCGCAATGGGAAGTATTTCCGAGTGTCGGCGGAGATTGCGCCGTTTCGTGGCCGTGACGCAACGCCTCCGGCGGGGTGTGCTGGCCTCCCTAGCGGCGCACGAGCAGGAAGTCGCCGCCGTCGTGGCCGGCGCGGCGGATGTCGGCGTAGTCCGGGGTCTGGTCGGAGTTGAGGATCACTGGGCGCTGGACCATCTCGAACAGGCTCTGGCCGTCGATCACCCCGTCGTTGTCGGCGAGCGCCCTCAGGAACGCCTTGGCGAACACCGAGTGGCCGCTGCCGCCGCTGTCCATGACCGGCTCCAACCCGCCCGAGACCAGGGCCGTGCGCGAGCGTTTCTGCGCCATCCGCGCCAGCCAGGCGGCGCGCTCGTGGGCGCTGCGGACCTCGACCGGCGCCGCCCGAACGAGGGTGCCCGAGTAGCAGCTGTCGGCCACCACCATCACATGCTTGGCGCTGAGCGCGCGCAGGTTCCCGGTTAAGTAACTGTTGGCGATCCAGTTGGCGTCGTTGTCGCGCTCGGCGTCCACCGGCAACCAGAAGCCCGCCTCCACCTCTGCGTCCAGCACCCCGTGGCCGGCATAATAGACCAGGAGGTTGTCCTTCTCCGTCAGCGTGCGCCGGAGCCGCGAAATCGACGACTTGATTTGATCCTCGGTAGCGTTCTCCAGCAGATTTACTTCGAAGCCGTAATCCTGGCGCAGCGTGTTCGCCACGGCCCGGGCGTCGGCCACCGCCGTGTTCAGCTTGGGCAGGTGCCGGTAGTCGTCATTGCCGATAATGAGCGCGTGGTAGCGGCCGAAGTCGATGCCCAGGGCCTCGGCCGGGGTGAGCCGCGTCACCTGCACCCGGCGCACCGACCGGTTGCCCCATTCGTCGACCGCCGCCAGCTCCAGCACGCTCGGTCCGACCGCCACCCCGCGGCGGGCGGTGAAGCCGCCGTCGCCGGCCAACTGCAAAGCCCGGCCGTCCAGCGTCAGCTCGACCACCCGCGAGGCGTCGGTGACCTTGCCGGCCAGGTCTACCACGGTCTTGTCGGTCTTGAGCGCCGCAGGCACCTCGATCACCGGCGGCGTCGTATCGCGAGGGGCCGCCACCCGGGGCGTCGCCGCCGCCACGCTCACGGCCTTGCGCGTGACGCTGATCCTGCTCTCGGCCCTGTTCCCCCATTCGTCGAGGGCGGCGACCCGCAGCGCCGAAGTGCCTACCGGCACCACCCGCCGCACGCTGAACGTGCCGTCGCCGGCCACCGGGATCGGCCGGCCCTCGACCGTCACCTCGGCGACGAGCGATCGGTCCGCCACCCGCCCGGCGATCTCGACCACCGCGCCTTCGGCCGTGATCGTATCCGGCACGTCGATCACCGGCGGCATCTCGTCCTTGGCCACGACCACCACCGGCGGCTGTGCCGCCTGTGGCCTGGGCGGCGGGGCGGGGCGTGGTGGCGGCGCGGCCGTTGCCCCGCGCGCCGCAGCCACCCGGGCAGGCGGAGGCCCCTCACGGGTGAGGCTGATCTCCGCCCAGCAGTTCCGAGTTGGCCCCTTGGCGCTCAGCTTGTTTCCCCGCACTCGCCCCTTAAGCACGCGCTCTTCGAGCCAAGCCGAGTATGACTGATGCGTTACATACCCCTTGATCTCTCCCGTTATGTCGTCGATCCGCCCCTGAAAGTGTGAGACGCTGCCTATCTTGCCCCTGTAGACGAATTGCCCGTTCTCGACCTTGACCTCGATCTCCTCGCTGACATTGCACACCGAGACCGTCCCCGCCCAAGCGCCGTCGAACCGACTCAGGGCCGTGGTCGGCGAAGCGGCCGGCCGGGCCGCGGCGGTGGGCGGCGGCGTCGCCGGTTTCGGCGCCGGCTCTGCGGCCCTAGCGGTGCCTAGATCGGCCTTGGTCGCCGGCTGCGGTACCGGCCCCCGCAATCGCGCCTTCACGACCGCGCGGCAGG
>JBHICX010000375.1:0-2538 GCA_046759805.1 Kiloniellales bacterium
TTGGATGCGGCCTGGTTCCTTAAGAAGGCGGTTCCAGGCGTCACAGCAGGCGTCGCCGGGGCCTGCGCACCTTGCTTTTTCCGACTCGTACCGTGTCTCGGTACGATTTTCATTGACCGACGTACCGCTTTCCGGTACGTCTAGCTCTTGTGATCAAGAGCTTCGCCGACAAGCGCACAGCGGCGCTGTTTGCCGGCTATGCGGTCCGAGGTTTGCCCCACCGGCTACAACGGCGCACCAGGGCCAAGCTCCAGGCGCTCGATGCGGCGAAGCGACTGGACGACCTCCGGATCCCGCCGGGCAACCGCCTCCAAGCCCTGAAGGGCGACCGGGCCGGCCAGCACAGCATCCGCATCAACGAGCAGTGGCGGATCTGCTTCGCGTGGCGAAACGGCGAGGCATGGGATGTCGAAATCGTCGATTACCACAGAGGGTGAGAACATGAGCATCAAGCGCGAAAACCTGGACGCAGGGCGTATCGATATCGAGGACGTGACGACAGGCAAGCGGATTCCGCCGGCCCATCCCGGTGAAATCCTGCGCGAGGATTTTCTCAAGCCGATGCGGGTCAGCGTCTACGCTCTCGCGAATGCGATCAAGGTGCCGCGCTCGCGGGTCAACGACATCGTCCTCGGCCGCCGGGCAATCACCACCGACACCGCGCTCCGGCTTGCCAGATACTTCGGCACCACGCCCGAGTTCTGGATCAACCTGCAGGCGTATTACGACCTGGAGGTCGCCAAGGAAACCTTGCGCGGGCGCATCGAGAAAGAGGTCGAGCCTCGCGCCGCATGAACGGTGGCTTTCCGGCCGACGCTGGAGGCCGACATTACTTGACATCGAACAGGCCTCCGTCGGGCGGGCGCGGGCGCCGCCATTCAGTCCATCGGCTCAGCCGTCACAGAATTGGTCCTCGAGGGAAGGTGCGCCACCGGCAAAATTCGAGCCGCCTCGTCTTGTGGTCGGATCGTCGGGGCTCCATACTTCGAAAGGGCACGGAGGCTTGTCGGGAAATGCCCAGGGCTCGACGGACGATCGCCAACGCCGGGACGGTGGCCCATGCACGGGTCGAGATGGATTAGGCAATTCATGTTTCTGGCGCTTGGCGTGCTGGCGCCGGGCCTCGCCTGCGCCGAGTGCCTTAACGACACGTCCAGACTCGACGATGTCCTGGCCCAGTACGACAGAAACAAGTTCACCTGTTCGTTGCGCCCGGCGGCCGCCGACGCCGGCTCAGAAAGTGAGGTCAATTACCGCTGCGTGAAGGCCCCGCCGACGGGGCGAATGCAGCAAGTCTTGATCACCGCGAGCATCGATCGCTCCTCCGGCTGTGATGTGGTGACCGCCGTCAGGGAGAAACCCATACGAAACACCTCGATCCGTGGCCTTTGCCGGAAGGGCAGGCCGTGCAATCATGGTGACTATCAAAGACCCTAGCCGGGATCGCGGCCGCGATGATCCCCGGCCACCCGGGCGCCGGCTCGCCGTGGCCTTGCCGATACGGCTATAGTTGGGAGAGCGGCCGAAACACGATACCGGCACTACGACCGTTCTTCGGTGACAGGGAGGGCCATGAACTTCAGCCGAGTCACCCTCGACGTCGCGCGCTTCCGCCCGGCGCCGGCGCCGCCATGCCCCGCGTGACCGGCGATCGCGTCCGTCAACCGGCGGCCGGCGGTCGAGGCCGACCGGGCCGCCACCAGGTCGTCGCTTGTCTGGGGCGCGACAGGACGACGCTCGAAGAAAGACCGCTGCCGCTGCCGGGCGCCGGCGAGTTGCTTCTGGGGCTGCGGGTGGCCGGCCTGTGCGGCACCGATTTGTTCAAGCTCGCCACCGGCAGCGCCGCCGCCGGGTCGGTGCTGGGCCACGAACTGGTGGGCCAGGTGGTCGCCGTTGGACCCGGTGTCACCAGGTTTCGCGACGGTGACCGGGTGGTGGCCCCGCACCACGTGCCTTGCGGCGAATGTGCGCTGTGCCGGGCCGGCAACGAGACCATGTGCGATGTGTTCCGCGAGAATCTGCTGGATCCCGGCGGCTTCGCCGACATGATCCTGGTCCGGCCCCGGGCTACGGAGCTGGCGGCGCGGCTGGTCCCCGGCGGCGTTGCCGACCAAGCGGCGGTGTTCATGGAGCCCGCCGCCTGTGTGCTGCGCAGCGTGCGACGGTCCGGCATCGACGGGCGCGGCGCCGTGGTGGTGCTCGGCGCCGGCAGTATGGGGCTCCTACATCTCCTGGTGTTGCGGGCGCTGTTTCCGGACATCGCCGTGAGCGTGATCGATCCGGTGGCCGAGCGGCGCGCCCTGGCGGAACGGCTCGGCGCGGTGGCGGCCGCCGCCCCGGGCGCGCCGGCCCTGGAGCAAGTCATATCGGCCAGCGACGGCGTCGGCGCCTACGCGGTGTTCGACACGGTCGGCGGCAGGGACACCCTCGAGGCCGGGCTTGAGCTCATCCGCCGGGGCGGCACGGTGGTGCTGTTTGCGCACGCCCCCGAGGGCGCCCGGGCCGGGTTCGAGATCAATACCCTGTTCAAGTCGGAAC
>JBHICX010000376.1:0-2537 GCA_046759805.1 Kiloniellales bacterium
GCCAGATGGGTGTCCAGCACCTGCCGCAGGTCGTCCAGGTCCCAGCGGTGCACCGCCATGGTCTCGCCGGCGCGGAACAGGTCCGGCCAGGTCTCGACGTGGCCCATGTCCGGCTTCAACAGCATGCCGCCGGTGAGGAATACCTCGAAGTCCTTGAGCGTGATCTCGCCCCAGCCGAAGGGCGAGATCACGATCCTGGCCCGCCTGAGCTCGGCGAAGTAGGCGGGGCGGCGCAGCTTCTCCGTGGGCATCAGATCGCCGAGGCGGCGTCGAATCTCGGCCCGCTGCCAACCGACCGAAGCCCGCGAATAGGTGATGGCGAAGCGGCAGGAGACATCGAGCGAGCGCGGCGCCGACGGGGCCGTGAAACGCCGAGGCGGCGAGAGCAAGGCCTTGAGCGGCAGCCAGCGATACAGCGCCATCAGGGAGGGCCCGATGAGCGAATAGTCGGCCAGGCCCGAGTTCCAGGACACCCTGAGCTTCGCTAGCTGTGCCGGCTCCGCCACCGGCGTCGAGTACTCGGGATGGGCGTCCTCGACGCCCGCGGTGCGATGGTAGTAGTCGGCGAAGATGCGGTGGCCATAAAGGGGTTTGCCATAACCGGCGCGGTCGGCGAGCAGCATGCTCTTGCAATAGAGCCGCACGATCGGCAGCAGCCGCGCCTCAAGCCAGCCGGCGCTGTCGGTGGTATCGCAATACACCAGGCCGCGCACCTTCTCGGCATAGCCGTGGAACTCGTCCAAGACGGCTTGCGATTCCCCGGCCCATCGGGCCCGGTGGACTTTGCTGTCGACCATGAGCACGTCGCAGTCGGTCAGCTCCCGGGCCGGCGCCGTGAAGATCCGCACCTCGAGGCCCAACTCGCGCAAGAGGCGGGAATTGGTGACGATCGGAAACAGGAACGCCCGCCCGTTGGGCGAGACGAATCCCTCGCTCAGGACGTGGACCCGGCGCACCGGGCGTCCGCAGCCAGCAACACCGCCCGCACGCCGCCGGTCTGGCAGATGAGGGTGAGGGCGTCGTCGTCGGCGATGTCCTCGAAGATCGCCCGCGTGGTCATGTCGCTGGAGAACCGTGGACCGCCCCGGTAGCCCATGGCCTCGATGCGCGCGGTCCCGCTCTCTTGCGACGAGGCCACCAGCCGCGCCCGGTAGCCGCAGGCGAACAGCCGCCGCAAGGGTGCGCCGAGGTCGTGGTCGGGTCCATAGCGGCTCAGATGGGTCTCGAACAGCACCAGCGGCATAAGCGCACCGCTTGAGACCGCGTCGATCATGCCGCCCAGCACCTCCACCTCGTGGCCCTCGACGTCCATCCGGATCAGGTCCGGGGCGCCGAACTCGGCGCTCAGTTCCGGCACCGTGGTGCAGTCCACCTCGATCGAGCGGCCGGACAGGTGCGGTGCGGCGGAGCCGGTGGCGTGGAAGGTGTTGAGGTTGCTTTGATCGGCCAGATGCAGGCGCCGGCGACCGGGCCGGTCCGACACCGCCTGGTTCAGGACCGTGACGTTGCGCACCCCGTTGAGGGCCAGGTTGCGATGGAGGAGCTCAAGGTTGTCCGGCGACGGTTCCAACGCCACGATGCGCCCCTCGGGGCCGATCAGGCGCCGTTCCATCAGCACGTAGTAACCGATGTTGGCGCCGATATCGAACACCGTCATGCCCGGCTTCAGCGCCCGTTCCAGCATCAGCTGGTGCTCGCGCTCGCGCTTGCCGAACAGGATCAGCGTGCGCGACAGGCCCCGGTCCGCAAGGTCCAGCTCCATGCGGTAGCCGTGGACCCGGCGGGTGACGCGGCGGCGGCCGGCAAGCCGCGCACCCTCGGCCCGGGCCAGGCCGTAGATCGCCGCCGCCAGCCCCAACGGGCCTTCATGGCGGAGGATTAGCAGCGCATTCTGCAACATGAGCCATCGACCGATCGCTGCGCCCTGGGCAGGGGCCGGCGCAACAATACGGCGTTTCGCTCGGCCAGGGAAAGGTCGCACGAATTCGATCCGGCGCGCGGTGGTGGGCGCCAGGCTCGCTCTCCGACGCGTCCGCGGCCGGCTTTTCCGAGTCCCGGCGTGGGCCGGCATCCGCATCACATGTTGTTTACCGCCGCCGCTTTGCTGGCTCTTGCGGCCCAAGCCAAGATTCATATACTCCGCTCGCTTCGAGTTGGCGAACACGGTCGGGGGCCACGATGTCGTCAACGCTTCTGCCGCCGAATTACCGGCCCAGCCGCACCGAGCCGTTCATGAGTCCGCTGCAGCGGGAATACTTCCGCCAGCGACTCCTGCGCTGGCGGGAGGAACTGGTGCGGGAGTCCTCGGCCACCATAGGCCACCTCCAGCAGACCAGTCAGCAGGCGTCGGACCTGGCCGACAGGGCGGCGCTGGAAGCCGAGCGGGCGCTGGAGCTGCGCACCAGGGATCGCGAACGCAAGCTGATTGCCAAGATCGACACCGCGTTGCGGCGCATCGACGAGGGCTCTTACGGATACTGCGAGGAGACCAGCGAGCCGATCTCGTTGAGTCGCCTGGAGGCGCGTCTGATCGCCAC
>JBHICX010000377.1:0-2532 GCA_046759805.1 Kiloniellales bacterium
TTCACCGCGGCGGTGCGCCGGATGGGGGGCGCCTTCGAGCGGCGCGCCGCGCAATGGTCCCGGGCGCCTCCCGAACCGCCGGCCGCCGGCGGCGACGGCGCAGCTAGGGACTAGGGGATTTTCCATTTGAGGGGAATCGCGCCAGCACACACCCCCACCCGGCCACCCCAAGCGCACAATGCCGTGGCTGGCCGGGTGGGGGCGTGGGCCGGTTCCGCCTGAATTGATCAGGCTCTAGCCTCCGGCGGCGCCACCTCGACCATGGCGCGGCACAAATCGAGGGCCGCGGCCACGGCCTGGGCGCGCACCGCGCGGCGGTCGCCCGCCAACAGGTGGCGTTCCACCCGCATGCCGCCGTAGCGCCGGGCCGCGGCCACGAACACCAGGCCGACCGGCTTGCTGGCGGACCCGCCGCCGGGGCCGGCCACGCCGGTCACGGCAACGCTCATGTCGGCGGGGGAATGGGCGAGGGCGCCTTCCGCCATGGCCCGGGCCACCGCCTCGCTGACCGCGCCATGAGCTTCGATCAGGGCCGCCGGGACGCCGAGCAGGTCGGTCTTGGCCTGGTTGGAGTAGGTCACGAAGCCGCGCTCGACGACGTCCGAGGCGCCAGCGATCTCGGTCAAGCAGCCGGCGACCAACCCGCCGGTGCAGGACTCCGCCGTGACCAGGCTGAGGCCGGCCCGGCGGCAGCTTTCCAGCACCGAGGCGGCCTTGGCGCGAAGGGCGTCGAGCGGCATCAACACCCCCCTGCCAGGCAGACCAAGACGCCCAGGCCCAGCGCTGCATACAACCCGGCCACCAGGTCGTCGAGCATGATGCCCGGGGCGCCGGGGAGGTTGCGGTCGATCCATCCCGCCGGCCACGGCTTGGCGATGTCCGCCGCCCGGAACAGGGCGAAGGCCAGCGCGTAATGCCAGAAGGCCGGCTGCGAAAGCATTGCCGCTGGCAACAGGGCCAGCCACTGGCCGGCCACCTCGTCAGCCACCACTTGCGGGGGGTCGCGTTCGACTTCGGTGGCGCCGCACGCCCCGGCGGCCCAGCCGCCGACGGCGAAAGCGAGGACGGTGGCAAGCGCCAGGCCCAGCGGGCCGGTCGCGGTCACGATCACCCAGGCCACGGGCAGCGCGGTGGCCGACGCTGCCGTGCCAGGGGCCACCGGGATCAGGCCGACTCCGAACCAGGTGGCGATCAGCCACGCCGTATTGCGCCGTGCCGGCCTCATCCCGCCAGCGGCAACCGCACCGTGGCCACCGCCTGTGCGGCCAGGCCCTCGGCGCGGCCGATGGAGCCAAGCCGCTCCATGGTGGTCGCCTTGACGGCGATCCGCGACACGTCCAGGTCGAGGATCTCGGAGATGCGCATCACCATCGCCGGCCGATGCCGGGCGATCTTGGGGCGCTCGCAAATGATTGTCAGGTCGAGGTTGACGATTTGGCCCTCACGGGCCTCGAGGAGCGCCTTGGCGTGGCGCAGAAAGGTCGCCGAATCGACGTCGCGCCAGTGCGGGTCGCCAGGTGGGAAGTGGCTGCCGATGTCGGCTTCGCCGATGGCGCCGAGCAGCGCGTCGGTGAGCGCGTGCAGGCCGGCGTCGGCGTCGGAATGGCCAATCAGGCCGGCGTTGTGGTCGATCTTGACGCCGCACAACATGACGTGGTCGCCGGGGCCGAAGCGGTGGACGTCGAAACCCTGTCCGCTGCGGTACTCGAACGACCCGGCGCGGTCGGCGCCGCCGCGGGGGCCATGCAGTTGCGCCTCCGCCCGTTGCAGGTCGGCCGCGGAAGTGACCTTGACATTCGCCTCGTCGCCGGCGACCAGCACCAGCTCAAGGCCGGCGCGCTCGGCCACCGCCGCGTCGTCGGTCAACCCGGCCCCGGCGGCCGCCCGATGCGCCGCCAGGATCTGCGGATAGAGAAACGCCTGCGGCGTCTGGGCCTGCCACAAGTCGGTGCGCTCGACGGTGGTGTCGATGCGCCCGTCCACCACCCGTTTCAAGGTGTCGCGAACCGGCACCGCAATGATCGCGCCCGGCGCCCGGCCGAGCGCCTCCAGTGCCCGGTCGATGACCGCGGGGTCGACGAACGGACGCACCGCGTCGTGGATCAGCACCCGGGCCGGGGCCAGTGACTCCAGGCTCTCGAGGCCGCGCCGCACCGAGTCCTGCCGGGTTTCGCCGCCCGATACCGGCTCCAGCAAACCGAGTCCCGCCACCGCCGACTCATAGAGCCCCCGGTCATCGGGATGGATGACCGCGCGCACCGCGTCGATCGCCGGATGCCGGGTGAAACATTCCAATGCGTGACGGATGACCGTGGCCTCACCCAACGGCAAGTACTGCTTCGGGGTCTCGCCGCCGAAGCGGCGGCCGCGGCCGGCGGCGACAACCAAGGCGACCGTCTGGCTGGTCATACGGGTGTCCGCACCGCTTGAACGAGCCATGCGCGGCGAACCCTAAAGCATTTTCCGTTTAGGCGGAACCGGCCCACTCCCCCGCCCGGCCACCCCAAGCGTACGATCCCGTGGGTGGCCGGG
>JBHICX010000378.1:0-2526 GCA_046759805.1 Kiloniellales bacterium
GTCGATGTGTAGCTGCTGGAACGGCTTGCCCTTGAGGTGCGTGCGCGCCGTGTTCTGACGCATGATCACCGGGTCCGCCTTGCGGTAGCTGCCCTCCTGCAGCAGGGCTTCGACGATGTCGAAGACCGGCGGAAGATCGATCAATTTCAGGAACGCCCGGTCCTTGTTGTGGATGTTGTAGACGATCTTCTCGTCCTGGTGGAAGTTGAGCCGGTGGGCGGCGGCGACGTTGCCCACGTAATGCGGCGCATAGGCCCGGTGCGCTTCTTCGAGGATCGCCTTGAGCCGCTCGCACTCGGCCGGCGCAATCACGTCGGGGACCAGGACATATCCGTTCTCGCGAAGCTCGCCGACGGCGCTTTCCACGAAGCCGTTCACCGGGCCGTTCCCGAACTGCGGTTGCCGTCTCCGGCTACCAAGCGATGTCCTCCCAGGTGATCGGCGCCCCCGCCGCGATCGAGCGGCGGGCGCGGGCGCCGCTCGCCGCATCCCGGTAGCGGTCGCGCAGGCCCAGCGCCGGGCGCTTCACCTGGATGTCCTCGGCCGAGATGGTCTCGCCTTCGCCGATGTCGCGCGCCGCGTAGAGGCCGTCGCGGCGGCCGAGCTGGCGCTCCTCCGGCAGCATCTCCTTCACCGGCGCGCCGAGTGCTGCGTGCGCCTCGCGAACCTCGGCAATGAGGCGCTTCAGGTCCGCGGGCTCGAGCGCGTAGGCATGGTCCGGCCCCTTGGCGGTGCGGTCGAGGGTGAAATGCTTCTCGATCACCGCCGCACCCCGCGCCACGGCGGCGACCGCGGCAGCGATCCCCAGGGTATGGTCGGAAAACCCCACCGGACCGCCGAAGGTCTCGCGGAACAGGTCCATCACCTTGAGATTGGCGGCCCGCGGCGGCAGCGGATAGACCGTGCCGCACTGCAGGAGGGCGATGCGGTCGTTGCCGGAGGCGACACAGAGGTCTACCGCCTCGTGCACGTCCACCATGTCGCACATGCCCGTGGACAAGAGGATCGGCCGACCCTTCGTTGCCATGTAGGCGAGGAGCGGCCGGTTGGTCGCTTCCGAAGAGGCGATCTTGTGCGCGCGCACCTCGATTGACTCCAACACGTCGACCGATGGTGCATCGAAGGCAGAGGCGAGGAAGGGGATGCCGTGCTCCCGGGCGTGGCGGTCGAGCCCTTCCACCCAGTCGGGGTTGAGCTGCACCGCCTTGAACGTCCGGTAGCCTTCGGTTCCCTTAGGATACAGGGTCTCGGCCCGGAACAGCTGGAACTTGACGGCGTCGGCGCCGGCGTCCGCGGCGGCGTCGATCAGCCGATAGGCGGTGTCCAGGCTCTGGTTGAAGTTGGAGCCGGCCTCGGCGATGACGAACGGCGGCGCGCCGTTGGCGACGCGCTTGTCGCCGATCTGGAACTCGGGCGCCAGCGACACCGGATCACGCCCTCCGCAGGCGTCTCGGCGGCTCGGCCGCCGCCACCTCGAGCATCAGGTCGAGGGTCCGCTCGATGCCGCGGCCGTCCACCACCGCCGCGCCGGCAGCGGCCATTGCCCGGCGCGCGTCCTTATCGTCGAGCAATTCGCGTAACGCCGCGGCCAGCACCGGCACCGAAACCTCCGCCGTCGCTCCCAGATAGCGTGCCGTGTCCAGCCGTTCGAACGGCCGGTGCAGTACCGCCTGGCCGGTGTAATGGGACATGAGAAGCGCCGGCGTGGCGGTCGCCGCGAGCGCGTATTTGGTCAGCCCGGTCGTCGCCACCGCCAGGTCGCACCAGGCCATCGGCTCGGCCAGGTCCGCGGGCGCGTCGAGAAGCCGCACGCGATGGCGGCTTGCCGCGGCCAGGCGCGCAACCGCCCGCCGGGTCTGGGCCTGGAAGGCGGGGCCGATCACCACCCGGACCTCGAGCCGCCGGTCGTCGATCGTCTGCAACGCCTGAAGCGTTTTCTCCGAGAACCCGCCGGCATCACCGCCGCCCGCGGTGACCAGGACCCGCGATGCCTCGGCGCGAATCCTGCGCGCCTTGCCGACATGGGGCCCGTAGGCGGCCTCCAGCGGGAAATAGGCGGGACCCAGCGCCAGCCGCGCCCCAGGCGAGGCAATATCCTGTTCCTCGGCGCCGGCGTAGGGGATCACCGCCAGGTCGACGGGAAGGTCGAACCGCCCGACCAGGCATTCCTCGAACAAGGAATCGATCACGATCAGCGGGTGGAATCGGGCCGCGAGGGCGGCGAAATAGGCGGCAATCGCCCCTGCCTCGCGCAGGATTTCGCGGTGCGAGACATCGAGGACGAGGGCAGCCGGCCCTGGCTTCGCCGGAGGCTTCGCCGAGGCGAGCGAGGCAAGCCCGAGCGCATTGAGCGCCGCCGCCTCATGGGTCAGGCTCATGCCCTCGGGCAGGACGCGGAAGGGCACGCCGGCATCCTTGACGAGCGAGACGATGCCGGCCTCCGTCGGGCGGGTGACCAGGACCGCCGCCGCGCCGCGTTCGGAAAGGGCCCCGGCCAGGGCCAGGCAGCGCTTCACATGGCCGATG
>JBHICX010000379.1:0-2517 GCA_046759805.1 Kiloniellales bacterium
AGCCGCCGGGCAAGTCGGGCGTCGCCCATTTCCTCGAACACCTGATGTTCAAGGGCACCGAGACGGTGCCGTCCGGGGAGTTCTCCGAGATCGTCGCCCGCAACGGCGGCCGGGAGAACGCGTTCACCTCCTGGGATTACACCGGCTACTACCAGAACGTGGCCAAGGACCGGCTGGGGCTGGTGATGCGGCTCGAGGCCGACCGCATGATGAACCTGCGGTTGGCCGAAGAAGACGTCAAGACCGAGCGCGACGTGATCCTCGAGGAGCGGCGCAGCCGCATCGAGAACGAGCCCGGCGCGCAGTTGCGCGAGCAAATGAACGCGGCGCTGTTTATGAATCACCCCTATGGCACGCCGATCATCGGTTGGGAGCACGAGATACGCGCGCTCACCCGGGCCGACGCGCTCGACTGGTATGGGCGCTATTACGCGCCGAACAACGCCATCCTGGTGGTCGCCGGCGACGTCACCGCGGACCAGGTGCGGCCGCTGGCCGAGACCCATTACGGGGCGATCCCGGCGCGTGAGCTACCGCCGCGGGTCCGCCCGACCGAGCCGGCGCATCACGCGCCGCGCCGGGTGGTGTTGCAAAGCCCGCGGGTGCGCCAACCCTCGTGGATCCGAAGCTACCTGGCACCAAGCTACCGCATCGGCGCCACCGAACATGTCTACGCGCTTGAGGTGCTGGCCGAGATCCTCGGCGGCGGCGCCACCAGCCGGCTGTATCGCGGCCTGGTCGTCGAGCAAGCCTTGGCCGTGTCGGCCTGGGCGCATTACAGCCCGGACTCCCTGGACCTCGCGGATCTCGGCGTGTCCTTGACCCCGCGACCGGGCGGGCCGGCGGACGCCAGCCTGGAGAAGCTGGAGGCGGCGTTCGAGGACCTGCTGGCCGATCTGATCGGGAACGGGGTCACCCATGAGGAGGTCGAGCGCGCCAAGAAGCGGATGCGGGCGCAAGCCATCTACGCCCGTGACGGCCTGGGCACCGGGGCCAGGGTGCTGGGCCGGGCGCTGGCCGTCGGGCGCATGGTCGAGGACGTGGAGTCCTGGCCGGAGCGCATCGCTGCGGTGACGGTGGAGCAGGTGAACAGGGCGGCACGCGCGGTTTTCGTCGCCGAACGCTCGGTCACCGGGCTGTTGCTGCCGAAACCGGCCAGCTGAGGCGGGAGCCGGATGGCCGGGATCGCGCGCTTCGCATGGCCGTGGACGATGGCCGTCCTGATGGCGGCGGCCGGGTTCGCGCCCGAGCCGACGGTGGCCAAGGTCGAAGTTGAGCGGGTGATCAGCCCCGGCGGCATCGAGGCCTGGCTGGTCGAGGACCATTTGGTGCCGGTGATCGCCGTCGCCTTCGTCTTCCGCGGCGGCAGCGCGGTCGACCCTGAGGGCAAGGAGGGGCTGGCCGAGATGGCCTCGGCGCTGCAGGACGAAGGCGCCGGCGAGCTCGACTCACAGGCCTTCCAGCAACGCCTGACGGACCTCGCCATTTCGCTCTCCTTCAGCGCCGGCCGCGACACCTATGGCGGCGACTTGAAGACGCTGACCGAGAACCAGGCGGAAGCGTTCGAACTGCTGCGTCTGGCGCTCACCGCTCCCCGGTTCGACGCCGAGCCGGTTGAGCGCATCCGCAGCCAGATCCTGGCCGTCCTGGCCCGCGAGGCCGAGGATCCCGATGCCATCGCCGGCCGCAACTTCCGGCGCATGGTGTTTCCCGGACACCCTTATGGCCGTGAACCCAAGGGCACGCCGGAGACGATCCGCGCCATTACCGCCGACGACCTCGACGGCTTCGTCGCCCGGCACCTGGCCCGCGACAATCTGGTGGTCGGCGTCACCGGCGACATCACCGCCCGGGCGCTGGCGCCGCTTCTGGACCAGACCTTCGGGGCTTTGCCCGAGACCGCCCACATCCCCCCGGTGGCCGAAACCACGCCGGTGGCGAGCGGCCGGGTGCAGGTGGAGGAGAAGGACATCCCGCAGAGCGTGGTGGTGTTCGGGCATGAAGGGCTGAAGCGCGACCATCCGGACTTCATCCCGGCCTACGTCCTCAACTACATCCTGGGCGGCGGCGGCTTCACCTCGCGCCTGGTGCAGGAGGTGCGCGAGAAGCGCGGCCTCGCCTACTCGGTCTACAGCTACCTTCAGCCCATGGATCACGCGGCGCTGGTGGTCGGCGGGGTGGCCACCGAGAACGCGCGCGCCGGCCGGTCGATCGAGCTCATACGCGGCGAGTGGCGGCGGATGCGCGAATCGGGCCCCACGGTTGAGGAGCTTGGCCGGGCCAAGACCTACCTCACCGGCTCCTATGCGCTGCGCTTCACCCGCACCGACCGCATCGCTCGGATTCTGGTCGGCGTCCAACTCGACCGCCTCGGCATCGACTACATCGACCGGCGTAACGGCCTCATTGAGGCGGTGACGCTGGCGGACGTTCGGCGGGTGGCCAACCGGCTCCTGGACCCCGAGGCGCTGAGCTTCACCGTGGTCGGCCGACCCGATGGCCTGCCCGCCGGCCACT
>JBHICX010000380.1:0-2516 GCA_046759805.1 Kiloniellales bacterium
CTTGGTGTATAGCCAAGTGCCGAATGTCATGGCCCGGCAATATTGCATCCCTCGGCGCACCCGTCCAGCCCGGCAAACGCCGGTGCCGGCGGGGCTGGAGCGTTATCCTTATCAACCGGCTCCAACCCGCTCCCCCTCCCGGCCACCCCAAGCGTACGATCCCGTGGGTTGCCGGGAGGGGGAGCGGGCCGGAGCCGCCCACGCATGGATACCGCTCTAGACTCCGCGCCGGCGG
The DNA here is from genome assembly GCA_046759805.1 of Kiloniellales bacterium. GTDB lineage: Bacteria > Pseudomonadota > Alphaproteobacteria > JBHICX01 > JBHICX01 > JBHICX01. The sequence goes on from JBHICX010000380.1 coordinate 236, forward strand.
ACCCGTATCAACGGCGGCGGCGACGGCTCGGGAACCGCTGATCATGGCCGACTTCTGGCGCAACTCCGGCTACCACCTGCTGCGGCGTGATAAAGACGGCAAGCTCGTGGTCGGCGACGACTTCTTGCGTGCTTACCTTCGGCGGCCGGAGATGCGTCCGGTCGAGGACTCCGGCGCCGCCGAACGGGCGCTGCACGCCCGGCTCCTGGAAAGCCCGCGCATGGCGGTGCCGGAAGCGCGGATTGCCGCGATCGAGGATGCGGACGCCCGGGACAACTATCGGATGGTGCTGCGCTTCCGCGACCGGCTGCTGGCCCGACCGACGCTGGAGGCCTGCTATCTGGATTACTTCACCGAAGGGCGGCCGATCGACGTGCCGCCGCTGTTCCTCGACCAGCTGGCCCACATCATCCTGCGCAACGTGCTCGACGGCATCGACGACGGGTTCATGGCCCGGGCCGGCGAGCTGTTCTTCCGCCCGCAGAAGGTCACCGTCAAGGACGGGGCGATCCTGCTGGCCGATGAGGAGGTGGTCGAGATGTACGCCCTCACCGGCGGCTTCGGCGGCCTGGGCCGCCTCATCGTCGAGGCCCGGACGCCGGTGAAGACGGTCGAGCTCGACGTCCTTGGGCCGGCGACCGCGGCCGGCTATTTCGACCGCGACGAGCGCCACGATACGGTGCTGGATCTCACCTTCGGGCGGCCGGGTCTGGATGCGCTGTGCCGCGTGTTGGAGGCCTGGCTCACGCACTTCCTCGGAATCGCCGCCTCGATCCAGCCGGTGCAGCGAATCAGCGACGAGCGCTGGGTCTGGCATACCGGGCTCGACGTCGAGAGCAGCGCCATCCTCAATGACCTGTACGACGGCAAGGAGGTCGACGAGGCGCGCCTCGGCCGGCTCATATCGCTGTTTCGCCTCGACGTCGAGGACCTGACGGTGATACGGCCCGACATCGCCGGCCGGCCGGTCTATCTTGGCCTGGCGATGAGCGAGGACGAGACACTCAGGCTCAAGCCGCAGAACCTCTTGGTCAACCTGCCCCTGGCTCAGCCCGCCTGATGGCGCCGGCGTCGCCACCGATCGGGCCTCGCGGCCAAGCCGGCGAGCCACCTGCGTCGCGCCGCGCCCTCGGCATCGCGCTCATGGTGTGCTCGGCGTTCGCCCTCGGCCTGTCGCCGAGCCTGGCCCGCTTCGCCTATCGGGACGGCATCGACGTGCTGACCCTGGCCACCGTGCGCGGCCTCATTGCCGGCGCCGCCATTCTCGCAACGCTCGCCCTCCTCGGCCGGCCGGTGCGGCCGACGGCGGGAACGCTCGCACCCTATCTGGGGCTCGGCGTCGCCATGACATTGACCTCCTACGGCTATCTGGGCGCCATCCGCTACATTCCGGTCGGCCTGGCGGTGCTGACCTTCTTTACCTTTCCACTTCTGGTCGGGCTTATCAGCCGGTTCACCGAAGGGGCGCCGTTGCCTTGGTCGCGGCTCGTGGCCATCGTCACTGGCTTCATGGGCCTGGTGCTGGTGCTCGGCGTGTCGTTCGAGACCCTGGATCCGCGCGGCATCGCGCTCGCACTCCTCGCTGCCGTCAGCGTCGCCGTACAGATCACCGGCGGCGCCCGATTGATGCGGCGCCAGTCGCCGATGCTGGTGACCGGCCAAATGATGCTGTGGGCCGGGGTGATTCTCGCCGCCGGACTTGCCATCGCCGGCGGGCCGCAGCCGCCGGTGAGTGCCGTCGGCTGGCTGGCCACCTTCGGCGTGGCGGCGGCGTTCATGGTCGGCATCCTTTGCTTCTTCGGCGGTGTCTCGATGATCGGCCCGGTGCCGGCGGCGATCATCGCCAACCTTGAGCCGCTGGTGGCGATCAGCTTCGCCTTCCTGCTCTTGGGCGAGATCCTGGAGCCGCTGCAGCTCGTCGGCGCCGCCCTGGTGATCGGCGCCATCGTCGCCGGCCAGCTTGCCGGCCGCGCCTGACCGGGCTGCTGGCATAGAGATCCTCTATATATTGTATTTGAGCGTCGTTGACCTACAATATCCTTGACTCTTCCCCATAACTAGATATTGTGGCTGTGGCCGCCGGCGCCCACAACTTATTGGGCTCGTTCGGCCGGGTTGCCCCTGGGGGTGGGGTCACTGGCCCCCGCAAAAAGACAAAGCACAAGGAGGCTTCATGCGGGTCGAGCGTCGCTTCACCGTGGAGGGTGAATCGCCCTACGAGCGCATTCCATTCCGGGAGGCGAGCTGCGAGATTCGCAATCCCGACGGCAGCCAGGTGTTC
>JBHICX010000381.1:0-2493 GCA_046759805.1 Kiloniellales bacterium
CCCTTCCGGAGGCTTGAAAATGCAGCGTCGGTCGGGAAGTATAGCCGCCGCGACCGACGACAGGGGACGGAGGGAAGCCGCGATGGCGGGGATCGATATCCGCGTGCTCGATAACGAAGCGGAGCTTGCCGCCGCGGCGGCCGACGACGTCGCGATGCGCCTCGGAGACCTGGTGGCTCGGCAGGAGGAAGCAACAGTGATGTTCGCCACCGGCACCTCGCAGATCTCTTTCCTGGGCGAGCTCGTTAGGCGCCAGGGCATCGACTGGGGTCGGGTCCACATGTGCCACCTCGACGAGTATGTCGGCCTTGCGCCCGACCACCCGGCGAGCTTCGTCCACTATCTGCGGCAGCGGGTGATCGCCCACCTGCCGTTCAAGAGCTGCACGCTGATCGACGGCATGGCCCCGGACCCCGAGGCTGAGTGTGCCCGCCTCAGCAGGATCATGCGCGCCCGGCCGGTGGACCTCGCGCTGGTCGGTATCGGCGAGAATGGCCACCTCGCGTTCAACGACCCGCCGGCCGACTTCGAGACCACTGCCCCTTACATCGTCGTCGAACTCGACGACGCCTGCCGCCACCAGCAGGTGGGCGAGGGCTGGTTCCCCGACGTCGACGCCGTGCCGGAGCGCGCGATCTCGGCCTCCATCAACTTCATCCTTGCCGCCGGCTGCATCTGTTGCGTCGTGCCCGGACGCCGCAAAACGCAGGCCGTAAGACGCTGTTTCGCCAGCGACATCTCGCCGCTTGTGCCCGCGTCGGCGCTCCGCCGGCACGCCAACGCGGTCGTCTGGCTCGACCGCGACTCGGCGGCGCTCCTCGAGCGGAGCTGAGGCGCGAGGCCGTGCTGGGCGCGAGCGGACAAGCCGTGACCGTCGCGCCGGTGACCGTGGCCGGCACGCACTATACGGTAGAGGTCACGGCCGACGGCACGGTGACGGCGGTGCGGCCAGGGGTGGGCGGCGGCGGCGATGTCCTCGTCACCCCCGGCTTCCTCGACCTCCAGGTCAATGGCTTCGCCGGCGTCGACTTCAACTCCCCCGGTCTCACCGCCGGGGACCTCGACCACGCGCTCGAGGCCATGCTGCTAACGGGCGTGACCGGCTGCCTGCCGACCCTGATCACCGCGCCCCTCGACGAGCTCGAGGAGCGATTCCGCGCGCTCGTCGCCACCGTCATCCGCAGCCGCTACGGCGCGCGAATGGTGGTCGGCTTCCACCTCGAGGGGCCCTTCCTGTCGCCACTCGAGGGTTATAGCGGCTGCCACCCCGCCGAGTGCATGCGTCCTGCGGCCCCGGAAGCCTTCGACCGCCTGCAGACGGCGGCGGCGGGGCGCATCCGCCTCGTCACCCTGGCGCCAGAGGTGGCGGGGGCGCCGGCGCTCATCGACCGCCTGCGCGGGCAGGGGATCGCCGTCGCCCTCGGCCACACCGCGGCGGACGCCGCCACCATCGCGGACGCGGTGGCCCGCGGCGCGCGGCTCGCCACCCACCTCGGCAACGGCACGCCCAAGGTGCTGCCCAAGCACGACAACGTCATCGTCCATCAGCTCGGCGATGACCGGCTCATGGCCTCGTTCATTGCCGACGGCTACCACTTGCCGCCGGCGGTGCTGAAGAGCTACCTGAGAGCCAAGGGGGTGTCGCGGTCGATCCTGGTCACAGACGCGGTGGCGGCGGCCGCAGCGCCGCCCGGCGACTACCGCGTCGGCCGCGTCGCGGTCCATCGCGGTGAGGAGCCGGTGATAAGGCTGCCCGGCACGCCGCATCTGGCGGGCTCGGCTCTCACCCTGGACCAGGCCGCCCGCAACCTCCTCGATTGGACGGGCTACGGCTTCGACGAAGTTTTCGCCATGGCGCGGGCGAACCCCGCTCGGCTTCTGGACCAGCCGGACAGCGCGCCGTCTGCGGGCCAGCCCGCCGACCTCGTGTGCTGGGCCATGACAGACGCAGGACCAGCGGTCGAGTCGGTGCGTCTCGGCGGCACCGTCATCCCTTCCTGATCCTCACCGGTTCGCCATGGCGCCGTCGCGCAAGCCGGGAGCGACGGCGAAGACGGCGCCGGCGAGGAACTGCTATGCCCGACAAGCTAGACATCTACCGCTCGGCCAAGCTTCTGATCGACCAACATGGTGAGGATGCCCCTGTCTTCGCAGCGAAGCAGGCGGACAAGCGCGCAGAGGCTGGGGATATGGAGGGGAAGGCCGTGTGGCTGAGGGTGATGAGGGCGATTGAAGAGCTGCAGCGGACACGGCCCAGGCGCGACGACTCTACGCACTTGGCCCGGCGTGCCCCGCCTCGCGCGGGGCTTTTTATTTGCCCCAGGCGGAGTCACAATGTCAGGCTGGACCGACCGAAAGAAACGGGGGGCACATGGCTGAAGACGACTTTGGCGAGGAGACAGACCGGCAGGATTTGCAAGCTAGCTTGCGAGAGAAGAGTACTGAGGAGATCAAGTTTGATCTCATAGCCAATAAGATCGTTGATCCCGAACA
>JBHICX010000382.1:0-2489 GCA_046759805.1 Kiloniellales bacterium
ATCCAGCGGGTCGCCATCAAGCATGGTTGCGCGCCCTTCGGCAACGCCAAGGCGCGGGCAGTGGTGTGGACCTTCCCGGACCCGGTTCCCATACACCGGGAGCCGCTCTACACGCCGAGGCGTGATCTCGTGGCCGACTATCCGACCTACAAGGATACCCGGAAGCATCGTACGCCGCTTCTGTACAAGTCGATCCAGGACAGAGATGTCTCGAAGGAGTTCCCGATTATCATGACATCCGGGCGCGTGGTCGAGTACGAGGGAGGCGGCGACCTGACCCGGGCCAACCCGTGGTTGGCCGAGCTCCAGCAGATAATGTACTGCGAGATCAATCCGTATGACGCCAACAACGCGGGCATCCGCGAGGGCGGCGACATGTGGATCGAGGGTCCGGAAGGTGGTCGGCTCAAGGCCAAGGCCATGGTCACCCAGCGTGTGGCCCGCGGCGTGGTATGGATGCCGTTAAGCTTCGGCGGACACTGGGAAGGCAAGAGCCTCCGGCACAAGTACCCGGAGGGTGCCGATCCCTTCGTCCTCGGCGACTCGGTCAATGCCGCGTTAACCTACGGCTACGACTCGGTGACCCAGATGCAAGAGACCAAAGTCAGTCTCTGCCGCATCCGGCCAGCGTAAGGAGGGACAAACCATGGCAAGAATGGTATTCCTGTGTGACGCCGAGCGCTGCATCGAGTGCAACGCGTGCACAGTAGCGTGTAAAAACGAACACGAGGTACCATGGGGAATCGCCCGTCGCCGGCTCATCACCCTGAACGATGGTCAGCCTGGTGAGCGGTCGATCTCGGTCGCCTGCATGCACTGCGCGGATGCGCCGTGCATCGCGGTCTGTCCGGTCGACTGCATTTACAAGACCGAGGACGGGGTGACGCTGCACTCGAAGGACCTGTGCATTGGGTGCGGCTACTGCTTCTATGCCTGTCCATTCGGGGTGCCGCAGTACCCGAGGCAGAGCGCCTTCGGCTCTCGCGGCAAGATGGACAAGTGTACGTACTGCAACGGTGGTCCAGAAGAGGACCATTCAGCTGACGAGTTCCGGAAGTACGGGCGTAACCGTCTCGCCGAAGGCAAGTTGCCGCTTTGCGCCGAGATGTGCTCGACCAAGGCGCTCTTGGCTGGCGACGGCGACATGGTGTCCGCTATCTACCAGGAACGAGTCGTCGGCCGTGGTTTCGGCACAGGTGCCTGGGGCTGGGGCACTGCCTACCAGTTCAAAGCGGGTTCCTGATCTGAGCCACGTGCATGGCAAGCTGTGGGGCGGCAATGACAATTGCCGCCCCTTTTCTTTGTTCCATCTTTCGCGCAACTGTAGTTGAATAGTGGGGGAGGCTGCATTCGGCGGCCGCGAGCCAGAAATTAAGGAGGATGCGATATGCGGACATCCAGTGTCATCGTGGCCGGCGCGCTGATCGCCGCCGGGTTCTCGCTCGGCGCCTGCAGGGAGGAGGAGCAGGACCGGATTCTGCTCTTTCAAAAGGGTGCGTATCTGGGCCAGCCGGACACGCAGCTTACCGAGGAGGCGCGGCAAGCGCTCCGCCAGCGCTCCCAGTTCCAGCGCACGACCCAGGCGGGCGCCGTGCCAAGCGCCGGCGCACCGGCGTTGGGCGGACCGCCGGGCCTTGTGCCCGCCGTCCGCATACCCCTGCGGGCGGAGCGGACGGGACCGCCGGAGGCGACCCGCGAGACGCTTCGGACGCGCGCGCGCAAGCAATACTGAGGAAATAAGGGGGGAAACAGCAATGAGGATTGGATGTTGGCCCGGACTACGCCGGGCAGCGGTGGCGGCGGGGTTGGCAGTGATCCTGGCGTCAGCGGGTCTTGCCGGGCTGACGGGCGCGTCATCCCTCGAATCCCAGGCCTGGGCGCAGGTGGAGGGCAAGCCACCTGGCGAATCACTCGGCAACCGCAGCGACGCCGAATTTTGGCGCGACGTGCGGAAAGGGACATGGGGCACAGTCTCCGTCCCCGACAAGTCGTCCGGCATGTTCATTCAGTCGGAGGGTGAAAACTGGCGCGCCGTCCGCCACGGGCCGGTGTCGGTTTACGGTGGCTGGCTGCTGGCGGCCGTGATCATCGTGCTCGCCGTATTTTTCGCGATCCGCGGCCGGATTCGCGTCGAGCATGGCTTGTCCGGCAGGACGATCGAGCGTTTCAACGCCGTCGAGCGCTTCGCCCATTGGCTGATCGCCATATCCTTCATCGTGCTGGCACTGACCGGCCTGAACATCCTGTTCGGCCGCTATACATTGAAGCCTCTGTTGGGTCCCGAGGTCTTCGCGACGCTTACCATGGCCGGCAAGTGGGCGCACAATGTCTCCGCCTTCGCCTTCATGATCGGCTTGGTGATGATCACTGTGCTGTGGATCCGGCACAATATCCTGGACAGATACGATTTGATCTGGCTGCTCAAGGGCGGTGGCATGTTCGTCAAGGGCGTGCATCCGCCGGCGAAGAAGTTCAACTTCGGCCAGAAG
>JBHICX010000383.1:0-2476 GCA_046759805.1 Kiloniellales bacterium
CCGCAGTCGATAGCGGTGTCCACCTGCGGGATGTGCAAGCTTCCGTCGTCGCGGACGACCACGTGCACCGCGGTGGCTATGTAGCTGTGGAAGGAACGGTGGCAGGCTAGGCCGAGGCCGTGGCCCTTGGGCATGGTCTTGCCGTAGCCCGCCTTCGCCGCCACCAGGCGCAGGGCGTTGGACAGGCGCTTGGGCATGATCGGCCAGTCGTCGACCGAGTCGCCGTAGTTCCAGTACTCGCTGACGCCGTCCTTGGTCAGGTCCATGACGTCGGCGTCGCCGATCAGCTCAAGCAGGAACTCCAGCGGGTCGCGCCCGGCGGCCGCAGCCAGCTCGTTGGCGAAGCAGTTCATGGCGAAGGCGTGCTGGATGTTGTTCACCGACCGGTACCAGCCGACGCGGATCATGACGTCCGCCTCGCCGTTCTCGATGCGGATGTTCGGCACCTCGTTGTACGGGGTGTCGATCAGGCCGAGGCCGTACTCGATCTTGAAGCCGGTCTTCTGCGCCGGGTTCCACAGGCCGAGGATGGACGGCCAGGCGCCGCTGTGGTGCCAGGCCGAGACCTTGCCCGAGGCGTCCAGGGCGGCCTTCATCTTGTGGGCGCTCGCGGTGTGGTAGTAGCCGTTCTGGATCTCGTCCTCGCGGGTCCACTGCACGCGCACCGGCGCGCCGACCGCCTTGGACAGGATCGCCGCCTCGCAGGCGTAGTCGGGCTTGGACTTGCGGCCGAAGCCGCCGCCGAGCAGCGTCGTCCAGCATTCGACGTCGGTCTTCTTGAGGCCGAGCGCCTCGCCGACGTACTGGCGCACCGCGTTGGGCGACTGGGTCGAGGCCCACACCTTCACCGGCCTGGAGTTGGCGTCCGCCAACGCCGCTGGCGGCTCCATGGGCGTGTGGATGAAGTAGGGTACGAAGTATTCGGCCTCGACCAGCTTGGCGGCGCTGCCGAAGGCCGCGTCGACGTTGCCGCGCTCGCGGATGACGTGCCCGCCCTTGCGCGCGGAGGCGCGCAGCGCGTCGTCGTAGGTGTTCGAGTCGTGGGCGGTGTTGGGCCCGAGGTCCCATTCGATCTTGAGCTTCCTGCGGCCCTCCATCACCGACCAGGTGTTGGTGCCGATCACCGCGACGCCGCCGAGAGCGCGGAACTCCGCCGGCTTGTCGTCCGCCAGGGCGGGGATCTCGATCACCTGCTCGACGCCCTGGACCTTGAGCGCCTCGGTCGCGTCGAAGGACTTGACCTTGCCGCGGTAGACCGGCGCGCGCGCGATCACGGCGATCTTCATGCCCGGGATCCTGATGTCGGCGCCGTAGTCGGCCCCGCCGGTGCTCATGTCGTAATTGTCGATCACCGGCATGTCCTTGCCGATGTACTTCCACTGGGACTGGTGCTTGAGGGCCGGCTTGGGCGCCGCCTCGCCGGACGGCACGCTGATCTCTGCGGCGACGTCGACGAGCTCGCCGTAGTCGAACGACTTGCCGGACCCGGTGTGATAGATGCGGTGGTGCTTGGCGTAGACCTCGCTCCGGTTGACGTCCCACTTGCGCGCCGCCGCCACCTCTAGCACGTAGCGCGCCGAGGCGCCGAGCTCGCGCATGACGTCGAGGTTGTGGCGCGTGCTGCGCGAGCCGTCGGTGTTCTGGGCGTCCTTGCCGGCCGGGTCGTACTTGGTCTCGTCGCCCGGGGCCTGCCAGATCTTGCAGCGATTCCAGTCGGCCTCGAGCTCGTCGGCCAGGATCATCGGGATGCCGGTGCGCACGCCCTGGCCCATCTCCGCGCGGCTGCAGGTGAGGGTCACGGTGCCGTCGGCGTCGATGCTGACGAACAGGTTGGGCTGGGCCGAGGTCTGGGCCTTGGCCGGGGGCACGATGAGCGGGCTCGGGACGATGTTGGCGCCGAGCACGAGGACGCCGGTGACACCGACGCCCTTGAGGAAGTCACGCCGGCTGAGGTTGACGATTAGCGACATGGTTACACCTCCTGGGCGGCCGTGCGCACCGCCGCGAAGATCCGCTGGTAGGTGCCACAGCGGCAGATGTTGCCGGACATGCCGTCGATGATCTGCTGATCGGACGGGTCGGGGTTCTGCTTGAGCAAGGCCGCGGCCTGCATGATCTGCCCGGACTGGCAGTAGCCGCACTGCGGCACGTTGTGGGCGCGCCAGGCCCGCTGCACCGCGTGGTTGCCGTTGCGGTCCAGGCCCTCGATGGTGGTCACCTCCTTGCCTTCGGCCACCGACGCCGCGGTGACGCAGCCGCGCACCGCCTTGCCGTCGACGTGCACGGTGCAGGCGCCGCACAGCGCCTCGCCGCAGCCGAACTTGCTCCCTGTCAGCCCCAGTTCGTCGCGCAGATACCACAGCAGGGGCATGGCCGGGTCGCCGTTGAACTGACGACTGACCCCGTTGACTTTCAATGAAATCATCTTTGTCCTCCTCGGAAAGGATAGGAATTCAAACGGTTCTTGTTGTGGCAG
>JBHICX010000384.1:0-2467 GCA_046759805.1 Kiloniellales bacterium
GCGGCTGGTGGTTCTGGGACCCGGTGGAGAACGCCTCGTTCATGCCGTGGCTGGTGGGCACGGCGCTGTTGCACTCGGCGATCGTGGTGGAGAAGCGCGACTCGCTGAAGAGCTGGACCATCCTGTTGGCGATCCTGGCCTTCTCGCTGAGCCTCATTGGCACCTTCCTGGTGCGCTCGGGTGTCTTGACCTCGGTGCACACGTTTGCCACCGACCCGGGGCGCGGGGTGTTCATTCTGGCCCTGCTGGTGATCGCCATCGGCGGCTCGCTGGTGCTGTACGCGGTGCGCGCCCCGGCCTTGAAGCCGGGCGGCTTGTTCGCGCCGATAAGCCGCGAGGGCGCGCTCATCCTCAACAACCTGTTGCTCACTACGGCCTGCGCCACGGTGTTTTTGGGCACGCTCTACCCGTTGTTCATCGACGCGCTGGGCGGCGACAAGCTGTCGGTCGGCGCGCCTTACTTCAATGCCACCTTCGTGCCGCTCATGGTGCCGCTGATTGCGCTCATGGCGGTGGGACCGATGCTGACCTGGAAGCGCGGCGACCTGATGGCGGTGCTGGCGCGCCTGAAGGTGGCGTTGGTGGCGGCCGTGGTGATCGCGCTCGGGACCCTTTATCTCGGCCGCGGCGGGCCGGTGCTGGCGGTGCCGGTGATGGGGCTCGCCGCCTGGCTCATGGTCGGAGCGATCATCGAGCTCGCCGAGCGGGTGAAGCTGTTCCGATTGCCCTTGGCCTTGAGCCTGCGCCGGGCGCGCGGCCTGCCGCGGGCCGCCTGGGCGACGGCGCTGGCCCATGCCGGTGTCGCCGTGGTGCTGGCCGGAATCACCGGGGTCACCGCCTGGGAGCGTGAATCGATCCTGGTCATGAAGCCCGGCGACAGCACCCAGATCGCCGGCTACGATGTCACCCTCGAGCGGGTGCGCCGCATCGAGGGCCCGAACTACAGCGCCAGCCAAGGCACCTTCACCGTGCTGAAAGACGGCGCCCGGTTCACCACGCTGATGCCGGAGAAACGGTTCTATCCGGTGCAGGGGACGACCACCACCGAGGCCGCGATCCGCACCACCGGCCTGGCCGATCTCTACGTCGTCCTGGGCGATGCGAACGAGGCCGGCGGCTGGACCGTGCGGCTGTATCACAAGCCGTTCGTGCCCTGGATCTGGTTCGGCGCCAGCCTGATGATGCTGGGCGGCCTGATTTCCCTGACCGACCGAAGGTTCCGTGTCGGTGCCCCGGCGCGCCGGCCCGGCAGGGCCGCCAAGGCCGCGGTGCAGCCGGCCGAGTAGGGGGCGATGTCCAGGTATCTGTTGGCGCTGATCCCAGCGGCGCTGTTCGGCCTGGTGGCCGTGTATTTCAGCCTGGGCCTCCAGCGCGACCCGCGGATCATCCCCTCGGCATTGATCGACCAGGCGGTGCCGGCATTCGAGCTGCCGCCGCTCGCGGACGGCAAGCCCGGCCTCAGCAACGCCGATCTCACGGGCGAGGTGACCATGGTCAACGTCTTCGCCTCCTGGTGCGTACCCTGCCGTTTCGAGCACCCGCTCTTGATGCGCCTGGCGGCGGACAAGATCGTCACCGTCCACGGCCTCAACTGGAAGGACAAGCCCGAGGACGCGACCCGGTGGCTTCAAGAGCTCGGCGATCCCTACACCCGCATCGGCAGCGACCCGAGCGGCCGGGTCGGCATCGATTGGGGCGTCTACGGCGTGCCGGAGACCTACATCGTCGATGCCGACGGCCGCATCCGTTACAAGCAGGTGGGCCCGATGACGCCGGAGTTGTTGGACCAGACCGTGCTGCCGCTGATCGAGAGCCTGAAGCGATGAGGCCCCGCCTTCCCACCCTTGCCCTGGCCCTGGCGGTGGTGGCCCTGGCGGCGCCGGTGCTGGCGGTCGAGCCCGACGAGATGCTGGACGATCCGGTGCTGGAGGCGCGCGCCCGCGCGTTGAGTAAGGACATCCGCTGCCTGGTCTGCCAGAACCAGTCGATCGACGATTCCAATGCCAGTCTAGCCAAGGACCTGCGCATCCTGGTGCGCGAGCGGCTGGTGGCCGGCGACAGCAACCAAGCGGTGTTGGACTACTTGACCAACCGATACGGCGACTTCGTGCTGCTGAACCCGCGAGTGAGCTCCCGGACCTATGCGCTGTGGTACGGGCCGGCGGTGGTGCTAGCGCTTGGCGTGGCGGCGGTCACCCTGCTCACCCTGCGCCGCCGGCGCCGCCGGGCGGCGGCCGAGGCGACGCCGCTGAGCGAGCCCGAGCGTCGCCGGCTCGAGGCGCTCATCGAGGACAGCGACGGCCCGCCTGCGCGGCCGACCCGGCTGCGCCGCAGCGCGGCTGCGCCGAGGCGAGAGCCGCTCCGGCGCGGCGAAGGCCCGACGGGATGATGTTCTGGCTCGTCATCGGCGCCATGACGGCGGCCGCCGCGCTGGCGGTGTTGCTGCCGCTGCTGCGCTCGCGTCCGG
>JBHICX010000385.1:0-2462 GCA_046759805.1 Kiloniellales bacterium
CGCCTGCTCGACCGGGCGATCGAGCTCGACCCGAAATACGCCCACGCCCACGCCTGGAAGGCCTGCACCCTGGGACAGACCTGGGTGCACGGGTGGTGCGAGGATGCGGACGCCACCTGGGCGCAGGTGGCCAGCGAGCTGGAAACGGCGCTGGCGCTGGACGACGACGATAGTGACGTGCACCGGGTCTTGGCCGCGTTGAACGTTGCGCGCAACGATCACGACAAGGCGACCTATCATCAGGAGCGGGCGCTGAGCCTCAACCCCAACGACGATCTCGTGGTCGTGCAACAGGGGGAGATACTGACCTGGCTGGGGCGGCCGGAGGAGGGCATCGAGTGGATCCAGAAGGCGATGCGCCTCAACCCCTATTACCCCGAGCGCTTCTGGAACCATTTGGGCCGGGCCTACTTCGTGGCCCGCCGATATGCCGAGGCGGCCGAGGCCTTCAAGCGCATCACCGCCCCGGATCACGCGCAGCACGCGTTCCTCGCCGCCTGCTACGCGCAGATGGGGGACGCGACGGCGGCCAAGTCGCACGCGCAGGAGGTGTTGAAGCGGCAGCCGAATTTTTCCGTTGCGGACTACCTTGGCACCCTGCATTACAAGCTCGAAAGCGACCTTGACCACCATCGTGAAAGCCTGTCGAAGGCGGGCCTGCCGGCGGGATAGCCGCGGGCGGCCGGATGGGTGACCGGGCCGGCGCCATTCCACCCAAGTCGAAACTGCCCTAATCTCGGCCCATGTCCCAGACCACCTACGACAAGCTTTCCCAGCTCGGCGCCAAGTCGCCGCTGCCTAGCTCGCCCGACGAGGCCCGACTGGAGAAAGTCGCCAATCCTGAGCCAGGATCGCTCTACCTGGTGCGCTTTACCTGTCCGGAGTTCACCGCATTGTGCCCGGTCACCGGCCAGCCGGACTTCGCCCATCTGGTCATCGACTACGTCCCGGGTGAGCATCTGTTGGAGAGCAAGTCGCTCAAGCTCTACCTCGGCTCGTTCCGCGGTCACGGCGACTTTCACGAGGCCTGCACGATCGCCATCGCCAAGCGGATCGAGGCCGAGATCGCGCCGGTGTGGCTGCGCATCGGCGGCTACTGGTACCCGCGTGGCGGCATCCCGATCGACGTGTTCTACCAGAGCGGCCCGGCGCCCGAGGGCTTGTGGATTCCGGACCAGGGCGTGCCGCCCTATCGCGGGCGCGGATGACCGCGGCAGAGCCGGCACGGGCGGCCGTGGCGTCGCCGAGGGAGGCGATCCGCGAGCGGGCGCTGGGGCTCGGCTTCGATGCCGTCGGCTTCGCCCCGCCGGCGCTGGGGGAGGAGGCCAAGCGCGACCTGGCGGCGTTCGTCGCCCAAGGCTTCCACGGCGACATGGGCTGGATGGCCGACAAGGCCGACCGGCGCGCCGACCCCGGCGTGTTGTGGCCGGAGGTCAAGTCCGTGGTGGTGCTGGGCCTCAACTACGGCCCCGCCTCGGACCCGTTGGCGCCACTCAATCGGGCCGGGCGCGGCGTGGTCTCGGCCTATGCCTGGGGTCGGGACTACCACCGGGTGATGAAGCGGCAGCTGAAGGCGCTGGCGGGTTGGATGCATCGGCAATACGCCTGCCAGGTCAAGGTGTTCGTGGACACCGCCCCGGTGATGGAGAAGCCGCTGGCCGAGCTGGCCGGCGTCGGTTGGCAGGGCAAACACACCAACCTGGTGTCCCGGCGCTACGGCTCCTGGCTGTTCCTCGGCGAGGTCTACACCACGCTCGCGCTCGACGCGGACACGCCGGAGGCCGACTACTGCGGGTCCTGCCGGCGCTGCCTCGACGTCTGCCCGACCGCGGCCTTCCCGGCTCCCTACCGCCTCGACGCCCGGCGCTGCATCTCCTACCTCACCATCGAGCACAAGGGCCACATCGGGCGCGAGTTCCGCCGCCCCATGGGCAACCGCATCTTCGGCTGCGACGACTGCCTGGCGGTCTGTCCGTGGAACAAGTTCGCGCGAACCGGCGCCACCGCCGACCTGGCGCCGCGGCAGGAGCTCGAGGCGCCGCGGCTGGCCGAGCTTGCCCGGCTCGACGACCGGGGGTTCCGCGCCCGATTCGCCGGCACGACGATCAAGCGCCTCGGCCGCGACCGGTTCCTGAGGAACGTCATGATCGCGCTCGGCAACGTCGGCACCGCAAATGAGATCGGCGTCGTCGAGGACCGCCTCGCCGACCCCTCGCCGCTGGTGCGGGCGATGGCGGTGTGGGCGCTCGGGCGCCTGGCGCCGCCGCGGCGGGTGGCCGCGCTCAGGGCGCGGCTGCGCCCTGGCGAACCCGACCCCGCGGTGCGCGACGAGTGGGATCGGGAGGCCGTGGATGAGTGATCGGAAAAAGCGCCAGCGGTCGAACTCGGCCGCCGGGTGAGGGATACCAGGTCATGTACTCATAAACCTGCACCCGGTTGGCATTAACGTGCGAATGTCCGGG
>JBHICX010000386.1:0-2456 GCA_046759805.1 Kiloniellales bacterium
GAAAGACTAGCGGCGGTGCCGGCGCCGCTCAGTACGGCCGCTGCATCTGCCCGGCCGCCGCCGGGGCGGCGCTCAGGGCGGCGAGCCGGCGAACCGCCATTATGCCGTGGCCATGAAGTCGTTGTTCACGTGCTAACACCTCGGCCAGCGGATGCAAGGACACCGCCATGTCGCGGGCATTGGCGTGGAGCAACAAGCCGCCGTCCTCCACGAAGCCCGCATGGTCCGGCAGAAACACCAGATCGCCGCGCTCGAGCCGCCCCGGGTCCGGGGATGCGATTGCCCGGCCCACCACCGCCGCCTGTATGTCGCTGTCGCGCGGGCAGGCGATGCCGGCGGCCTGCAGCGCCAGCTGGACTAGGCCCGAGCAGTCGAGGCCGAGGCTGGTGCGCCCGCCCCACAGATAGGGGACGCCGAGGAAGCGCCGGGCCACGGCGACGAAGTCCGGCTCCGGCTCGCCCAAAGGCGCCAGATGCGCGGCAAACACCCAGCCGCCGGTTGCCAGCCGACAGTAGCGGTCCCCGACCTCGGCCACCGCCACCAGGCCGTTCATGGCCAGCCCGTCATCGGGCGGGCATTTCAGCTCCGGCGCCGGGGTGAGGAAGGTGCGGAGCGCCGCCACCCGGTGGGTCGGCTCCACCAGGTCCTCGGCCAGCGCCGCCGAGGGGACGTAGCCGACATATCCGTCGATCCGGCTTTGGCCCCAGGCCCAGCCGTCCCGGTCCTCGAAGACCGTGAAGCCCTCGCCGAACAACAGCTCGGTGTCGAGCAAGGCGTCGGGGCGCGGGGCCCGGCGCAGCGGCGCCGCGCCGACCCGCACCCGGCGGCAGGTTCCGGCGACGAAGCGCCTGGCCGGGACCCGGCCGCGCAAGTCTTCCGCCGCCAGGTCGTCGCGATAGGCATGAAACCTGGGATCGAGCCGGCCGGCCATGGACCTCCTGCCCGCTCATGGTTCGACCGCTCCTATAACCGGCTTGGAGCGTCGGCACAACGCCCGCCGGCCGTTGACCGAGCGGCGCCGGCCCGGCATCCTCGCCGCCGGCACAGCCATTTGGGGGCGAGGGGCGGCCATGCTTGTCGGCGTACCCAAAGAGATCAAGACCCACGAGTACCGCGTCGGCCTGACGCCGACCAGCGTCCGCGAGCTCATTTATCACGGCCACCGGGTGATGGTCGAGCACGACGCCGGCGACGGCATCGGCTGCGACGACGCCATGTATGAGGCGGCGGGGGCGGCCGTGGTCGCCGACGCCGCCGAGGTGTATGCCAACGCCGAGCTGGTGGTGAAGGTGAAGGAGCCGCAGCCGCACGAGTGCAAGATGCTGCGCGAGGGACAGGTGCTGTTCACCTATCTGCACCTAGCCGCCGACCCGCAGCAGACCAAGATGTTGCTCGACTCCGGCTGCATCGCCATCGCCTACGAGACGGTGGCCGACCGCGCCGGCCGGCTGCCGCTGCTGGCACCGATGAGCGAGGTCGCCGGGCGCATGGCCATACAGGCTGGCGCCCGCTGCCTGGAGACGGAGCTCGGCGGCCGCGGCGTGCTGCTGGGGGGCGTGCCCGGGGTGGCGGCGGCCAAGGTGCTGATCATCGGCGGCGGCGTGGTCGGCACCAATGCGGCGCGCATGGCCATGGGGCTGGAGGCGAAGGTGACGGTGATGGACAAGTCGCTCGGCCGGCTGGGCGAGATGGACATGCAGTTCGGCCCCATGCTCAACACCATCTTCTCCACCATCGACGCCATCGAGCAATACGTCCTGGACGCCGACCTGGTGATCGGCGCGGTGCTGGTGCCCGGGGCGGCGGCACCGAAGCTCGTCTCCGAGGCGATGGTGCGGGAGATGCGACGCGGCGCCGCGGTGGTCGACGTCGCCATCGACCAGGGCGGCTGCTTCGCCACCAGCCGGCCGACCACCCACGCCGAGCCCACCTATGTCGAGCACGGGGTGGTGCATTACTGCGTCGACAACATGCCGGGGGCGGTGCCACGCACCTCCACCTTCGCGCTCAACAACGCCACCCTGCCGTTCGTGCTGACGCTCGCCGAGGACGGCTACCGCCGGGCGCTGGCCGAGGACCCGCATCTGCGCCAGGGGCTGAACGTGCATGCCGGCCGCGTCACTTACAAGGCGGTGGCCGATGCGCTCGGCCTCGACTACGTCCCGGCCGAGGAAGCCCTGCGTCTGTAGGGAGTGACTTGTTCCTGCGGTGCCGGCCCGCGCCCCCCCCCCCGAGACCAGGGACTTCAAGTCGTTCGAGCAGGTCCCCGGCCAGCTCGCGATCCACCGCCTTCGATCCGAGCCAGTAGGCCATGAGGAACGAGCCGGCCACGTCCAAGGCGTGCTGATCACCCGACGCACGTTTCCGCAGCCATTCCTTTAACCGGGTCTCCACGCCCGGCACCTCGACCCGCTTGACGACGTCGCCGGCGGCAAAAAGCCGGTCGAAATCGGGAG
>JBHICX010000387.1:0-2440 GCA_046759805.1 Kiloniellales bacterium
ACACCAGGTCGCACCTCACCCGTCGCGACTCGCCGACCACCCCATCGCCGGCCTGATTGAGGCCCATGACCTCGACCGCGGCGACCCGCCTACGCCCAAGGGCGGCGACCACCGCCTGGCCGCCCAGGACCTCGATGCCGCGCTCACGCGTCCGCGCCGGCAGCGGACCCTCGGGCTCGGGCCTCGGGTCGACGACGGCGGCCACCTCGATGCCGGCCTCGGCCAGGTCGAGCGCCGTCAGGTAGGCGCTGTCGTTGTTGGTGAACACCACCGCGCGGGAGCCCGGCTTGGCCGCGTAGCGGTTGACATAGGTCGCGGCCGCCGAAGCGAGCATGATGCCGGGCCGGTCGTTGTCGGCGAAGACGAGCGGACGCTCGACCGCGCCGGTGGCCAGCACCACCTGCCCGGCCCGCACCTTCCACAGCCGCTGGCGCGGCAGGTTCGCCGGCGCCGCGGCGCCGAGATGGTCGGCGACCCGCTCGACGATGGTGAGGTAGTTGTGGTCGTAATAGCCGGCGACGGTGGCGCGCGGCAGCAGGCGGACCTCCGCCATGGCCTCGAGCTCGGCCACCGCAGCCGCGACCCAGTCCAGGGCGGGGCCGCCGTCGATCTCGGCCCCGCCGTCCAGGAGCGCGCCGCCGAACTCGTTCTGGGCGTCGGCCAGGATGACGCGCGCCCCGGTGCGTCCCGCTGCCAGCGCCGCCGCCAGGCCCGCCGGGCCGCCGCCCACCACCAGCACGTCGGCGTGGCAGTGCATCTTGTCGTAGCGGTCGGGGTCGGGCGCGGCGGGTGCCTTGCCCAGGCCGGCGGCGTGGCGGATGAAATACTCGTACCGCATCCAGAACCCCGGCGGCCACATGAAGGTCTTGTAATAGAAGCCCGCGGGAAGGAGCCGCGACCACAGGTTGTTGACCGCCCCCAGGTCGAAGTCGACGCTGGGCCAGCAATTGACGCTGGCGGCGGCGAGGCCGTCGTAGAGTTCGACCCGCGTGGCCTTCTGGTTCGGCTGGGTGCGGGCGCCGGTCTCGAGCTGGACGATGGCGTTGGGCTCCTCCGCGCCGGCGCCGACGATGCCGCGCGGGCGGTGATACTTGAAGCTGCGGGCGACCGGCGCGACGCCATTGGCGATGAGCGCCGAGGCCAGCGTGTCGCCGGCATAGCCCTCAAAGCGCCTGCCGTTGAAGGTGAAGTTGAGCGGGCGCGAGCGGTCGATGCGCCCGCCGGCGGCGAGGCGATGGCGCTGGGGGATCACGTCCTGTTCTTCTTGCTATCCGCCCCGGTTTCCGGCGGCGGCTCGCCCATCTTGTAGACGGCGAGGATCTCGTGGCTCACGGTATGGCGCGCGACATTGAACCAGCGCCGACATCCCTGGCTGTGGACCCAGCGCTCGGTGTGAACGCCCTTGGGATTCTTGCGCATGAACAGGTAATCGGCCCACTCGGGATCGGTGAGCGCGGCCGGGTCGGCGGGCCGCAGGATGTGCCCCTCGCCGCCGCAAGAGAACTCGGTCTCGTCGCGCGGCCCACACCACGGACAGGGGATCAGCAGCATCCACCCAAACTCCGTCAGTGGGCCACGCCGGCGGCGCCGTGCTCGTCCACCAGGTAGCCGGTGTGGAACCGCTCGAGCGAGAACGGTTCGTTCAACGGGTGCGGTCGGTCCTGGGCGATGGTGTGGGCAAAGACCCAGCCCGAGCCCGGGGTCGCCTTGAACCCGCCGGTGCCCCAGCCGAAGTTGACGTAAAGGCCCTCGACCGGCGTCTTGCCCACGATCGGGCTGGCGTCGGGACAGACGTCGACGATGCCGGCCCATTGGCGCAACATGCGCAAGCGGCTGACGATCGGAAACAGCTCGATGCAGGCCGCCAGCATGTGCTCGATGGTCGGCAGGCTGCCGCGCTGGGCGTAGGAGTTGTAGGAGTCGATGCCGGCCCCCATGACCAGCTCGCCCTTGTCCGACTGGCTGAGATACACGTGGACCGCGGCCGACATGACCACCGTGTCGAGCACCGGCTTGATCGGCTCGGAGACCAGCGCCTGCAGGGGATGGCTCTCGATCGGCAGGCGCAGGCCGGCCATCTCGGCGAGCACGCTGGCGTGGCCGGCGACGACCACGCCGACCTTGCCCGCCTTGATGAGACCCTTGGTCGTCTCCACCCCCGTCACCCGGCCGCCGTCCCGGCGGATGCCGGTCACCTCGCAGTTCTGGATGATGTCGACGCCGCGGGCGTCGGCCGCACGGGCGAAGGCCCAGGCCACCGCGTCGTGCCGCGCGGTGCCGCCGCGCCGCTGCAAGGAGCCCCCCAGCACCGGATAGCGCGCGGTCGGCGAGCAGTTGAGGATGGGCACCAGGGCCTTGATCTGTTCGGCGGTCAGAATCTCCGAGTCGATGCCGTTCAAGCGTATGGCGTTGACCCGCCTGGACAGCTGGCGCAGGTCGT
>JBHICX010000388.1:0-2413 GCA_046759805.1 Kiloniellales bacterium
TGGGAGGCGCGGAGCGGCGAGACGGTGGTGTTGAGCTTCGCCGCCAGTTCGGCGCTCGCCCGGCACATCGAGTACGGCGCCCCGGCCGCGATCTATGTGTCGGCCAACACCGACTGGATGGACTACCTGGACGCCCGCGGGCTCATCGAGCCGGGCAGCCGCGCCCGGCTCATGGGCAACCGACTGGCGCTGATCGCCCCGGCGGACAGCCCGGTCGAGGCGACCGTCGGCCGCGGGCTGCCGCTGGCCGCGCTCATCGGCAATGGCCGGCTGGCGCTCGGCGACCCGGACCACGTGCCGGCCGGCATCTATGCCAAGCAGGCGCTCAAGAACCTCGGCCTGTGGCCTGCCGTCGAGGGCAAGCTGGCCCGGCTGTCCAACGTGCGGGTGGCACTGGCCCTGGTCGAGCGCGGCGAGGCGGCGCTGGGCGTGGTCTATCGCAGCGATGCGGCGGCGTCGGCGAAGGTGAGGCTCATTGGCCTGTTTCCCGCCGAAAGCCACGCGCCGATCGCCTATTCGGTCGGGCTCGTCGCCGGCCGGGCCGATGCGGCGGCCCGGCGCTTCCTCGCCTTCCTACGCGGTGCCGAGGCCGGCCAGGTGTTCGCGCGCCACGGCTTCATCACCGGTCAGGACTAGAGCCGAACGCCGATGGAGCGCGCGTCATCAATCACCCCCTCACCCAACCCTCTCCCCCTCAAGGGGCGAGGGAAAGACTGCTCATGCGTGGACCCTTAATTTCCCCTCCCGCAAGCGGGGGGAGAGGGCAGGGTGAGGGGGGCGACTCACGCACCCGCGATAGGCGGGACTAGAGGGTGCCGGCGTTGAGCCCAGCCGAGACCGAGGCCCTGCTGCTGAGCCTCAGGGTGGCGCTGTGGGCGGTACTGGCAAGCCTGCCGCCGGGCCTGTTGGTCGCCTGGCTCCTGGCCCGGTGCGAGTTTCCCGGCAAGTTCCTGCTCAACGGCCTGGTCCACCTGCCCCTAGTGGTGCCCCCGGTGGTAGTCGGCTACCTGCTGCTGCTGCTGCTCGGGCGGCGCGGACCCCTGGGCAGCCTGCTCGAGGGCTGGTTCGGCATCACCGTCGCCTTCACCTGGAGGGGCGCCGCGGTGGCCGCCGCGGTCATGGGCTTCCCGCTGATGGTGCGCGCCATCCGGCTGTCGCTGGAAGCGGTCGATCTCGGGCTCGAGGCGACGGCGCGCACGCTGGGCGCCGGGCCGGTCTGGGTGTTCCTGACCATCACCCTGCCGCTCATCGCCCCGGGGGTGCTCACCGGCCTCATTCTGGCGTTTGCGCGCAGCCTGGGCGAGTTCGGGGCCACCATCACCTTCGTCTCCAACATCCCGGGCGAGACCCGCACCCTGCCGCTGGCGCTGTATACCGCGACTCAACTGCCGGGCGGCGAAGAGGCGGCGCTGCGTCTCGCCGTGCTCTCGGTCATACTGGCGATGGCGGCGCTGGCCGGCTCCGAGCTCATGGCCCGGCGCGTCAGCGCCCGGCTCACCGGCCGCTGATGCTGGCAGTCGACCTCGACAAAGCGCTGGGCGGGTTCCGCATCGCGGCGCGCTTCGAGGCCCGCTCGGCGGGCATCACCGTGCTCTATGGGCGCTCCGGTTCGGGCAAGACCTCGATCGTCAACATGATCGCCGGACTCCTGCGCCCCGACCGCGGGCGGGTGGCGGTCGATGATCGGTGCCTGTTCGACGCCGCCGCCGGGATCGACCTAGCGCCCGAACGGCGCCGGATCGGCTACGTGTTCCAGGAGCCGCGGCTGTTCCCGCATCTCTCGGTGCGGTCCAACCTGACCTACGGCCGGCGCTTCGCGCCAAAGGGCGAACGCTTCGTCGGGCTGGACCAGGTGATCGGGCTGTTGGGCCTCGACGGGCTCATTGAGCGTCGCCCGGCGACCCTGTCCGGCGGCGAGCGCCAGCGGGTGGCGATCGGCCGGGCGCTCCTGGCGGCGCCGCTGTTGCTGTTGATGGACGAGCCGCTGGCCTCGCTGGATGCCGCCCGGCGAGGCGAGATCCTGCCCTATATCGAGCGCCTGCGCGACGAGCTCGGGCTGCCCATCGTCTATGTCAGCCACGTCACGGAGGAGGTGGTGCGGCTGGCCGACACCATGGTGCTGTTGTCCGACGGCGCGGTGGCGGCGGCCGGGCCGGTTGAAGACATCATGAGCCGCCTGGACTTGAGGCCCTTGACCGGCCGCTGGGAGGCGGGCGCGGTGGTCGAGGCCCGGGTCGCCGGGCACGACCGCCGCTTCGGGCTGAGCCGGCTCGACTTCGGCGCCGGCCGGCTCCTGGTGCCGCGGGTCGAGCTGCCGCTGGGCGCGGCGATCCGGGTGCGCACCCGCGCCCGCGACGTGTCGATCGCGCTCGAGCGGCCCGAAGACATCAGCGTGCTCAACGTGTTGCGTGGC
>JBHICX010000389.1:0-2405 GCA_046759805.1 Kiloniellales bacterium
GGCCGGGTGGGGGCGTGGGCTGGAACCGATTCCACGTGATCGGATAATGCGCTAATGGTGCGTGCCATGCCGGTAACCTCGGGCGAGCTGTTCGAGCGCCTGGCGGCGCTCGGCATCGAGACCAAGACCTACCGCCACCCGCCGCTGGGCACGGTGGCCGAGAGCCAGGCCTTGCGCGGCGACCTGCCCGGCGGCCACGTGAAGAACCTGTTCCTGCGCGACAAGAGGCGGCGCATCTGGTTGGTCACCGTGTTGGAGGACCGGGAGGTCGACCTGAAGGCACTGCGCCGGCGCATCGGCGCCCAGGGCACGCTCTCGTTCGGCCGCGCCGAGCTTCTGGCCGAGGTGCTCGGGGTGGCGCCCGGCGCGGTCACGCCATTCGGCGTCATCAATGACACCGAGCGGCGGGTCACCGTGGTCATCGACCGGGCGGTGCTGGCCCGGGACCCGGTCAACTGCCATCCGCTGGTGAACTACATGACCACGGCGATCGCGCCCAAGGACCTGTTGCGGTTCCTCGAGGCCTGCGGGCATCCGCCGCAGATCATCGACCTCGACGCGCCGGCGACGGAGCCGGTCTAGGCCCGGGCGGGCTTGCCACGGCGCAAGAAAACCGCCATGTAAAGGCGAACCCTTTCAGGCACCAGGCGGATCCGGGACCATGGCGAGCATCATCGGTGGCGCTCCGGCCGAGCCGGCGGCCGAGCAGACGGTCAAGGAAACCACCACCGCGAGCTTCGCCGCGGACGTCCTCGACGCCTCGCGCGAGGTGCCGGTCATCGTCGACTTCTGGGCCCCCTGGTGCGAGCCGTGCCGGCAGCTCGGCCCGGCCCTGGAGAAGGTGGTGCGCGAGGCGGGCGGTGCCGTGCGCCTGGTCAAGCTCAACATCGACGATCAGCCCGACATCGCCCAGCAATTGCGCATCCAGTCGATCCCGGCGGTGTTCGCGTTCCAGGACGGCCGCCCGATCGACGGCTTCGTCGGCGCGCTGCCCGAGAGCCAGCTTAAGGCCTTCGTGGGCCGGCTGATCGCCGCTGCCAAAGGTAAGGATCCGGCGCTCGAGGAGGCGCTCGATCATGCAAGGCAGGCGCTTGCCTCCGGCGATTTCGACACCGCCGGGGCATTGTTCACCCAGATTCATCAGCGCGACCCGACCCTTGCGGCGGCGATCGCCGGGCTGGCGCGCTGTCTGTTGGCCCGCGGCGAGACCGATCAGGCCAAACGGCTCTTGGACCAGGCCCCGGACGGGGCGGCCAAGGATCCGGAGGTCGAGGCCGCCCGCGCGGCGTTGGAGCTGGCGGGGCAAGGTGTCGATTCGGGCCGCGTCCCGGCGCTGGAGGCGGCGCTGCGGCTCAATCCGGATGACCATCAGGCGCGCCTCGACCTGGCGATGGCCCATTACGGTGCCGGACGCCGGGAAGAGGCCGTCGAGGGGCTGCTCGAGATCGTGCGCCGCGACAATCAGTGGAACGACGCGGCGGCGCGCAAGCAGTTGTTGAAGCTGTTCGAGGCGTTCGGCCCGACCGATCCGCTCACCGTCGAGTCGCGGCGGCGGCTGTCCGCGATCCTATTCTCCTGACCGCCACCCGCCGCCGACCCGCCATGCGCAGTCCCTTCGACCCCGGCTTCGAGGACCTGCCGAAGGTGATCCCCATCTTTCCGCTCGCCGGGGTCTTGTTGTTGCCGCGCGGCACGCTGCCGCTCAACATCTTCGAGCCCCGCTATCTCAACATGACGGCGGACGCGCTGCGACAGGAACGGGTGATCGGCATGGTGCAGCCACTGGACCCGGAGGCCCAAGGCGACAACCCGGTGGTCTATCCGACCGGTTGCGCCGGGCGTCTAACCCAGTTCGGCGAAACCGATGACGGGCGCTACCTGATCACACTCACCGGTCTGTGCCGCTTCGAGATCGCCGAGGAGCTGCCGTTGCACAACGGCTACCGGCGGGTCATCCCGCGCTGGGATGCATTCGCGGCCGACCTTGTCGAGGAGGCCGAGCCCGACATCGATCGCGACCGGCTGGTCGAGCGGCTGCGCCCTTACTTCGACGCCCAGGGCATCGACGCCGACTGGGAGGCGATCGCGGAGACGCCGGACGAGCGCCTGGTGACCGCGCTGGCGATGCTGTGCCCGTTCGAGCCGCGCGAGAAACAGGCGCTGCTGGAATGCCCCACCCTGGCCGAGCGCAACGACGCCATGATCGCGCTCATGGAAATGGCGCTGACCGACGACGAAGGCGCCGACTCGGTGCTGCATTGAGCGTCGGCGCTCGGGAGGACGACGATGGCACGGGACAAGTCGGGAGTGGATCCTAAGCTGCTGGAGATCCTGGTCTGCCCCTTGACCAAGGGGCCGCTGCGCTACGATCGCGAGAACCAGGAACTGATCAGCGAGCAGGCGGG
>JBHICX010000390.1:0-2399 GCA_046759805.1 Kiloniellales bacterium
TATGAGTGGCCGTCGGCGGAAACAGGCCGCCCCCCTGCCCTCGAAGCAGGAGATCCTCGAGTTCATCCGCGAGAGCCCGAAACGGGTCGGCAAGCGGGAGATCGCGCGCGCCTTCGTGATCTCGAGCACCGACCGCCCGTGGCTTACCCAGATGCTCCGGGAGCTGGCGGCGGACGGCGAGATCGAGCGAGGCCGCACCCGCGCCCGCCACGTCGCCCGGCGCGGCCTGCTGCCCGCGGTGGCGGTGGTCGAGATCTTGGGCCCGGACCCGGATGGCGAGCTGTTGGCGCGGCCGGTGGCCTGGCGCGGTGAAGCGTCGCCCCCGACCATCTACATGGCGCCGGAAGGCCGCCGCTTTCCGGCCATGGGACCCGGCGAGCGGGCGCTGGTGCGGCTCAGCCCAATCGGCCCCGACGGCTATGAGGGCAAGGTCATCCGACGCATCGCCGACGCGCCGCGACAGCTGCTCGGGCTGTACCAGCCGGGCGCCGACGGCGGCCGGCTGCGGCCCAGCGACAGGCGGCACCGGGGCGACTACGCGGTGGCCCCCGAGGACGCGGCCGGCGCCGAGGCCGGCGAGCTGGTGCTGGCCGAGGTGGGGCCGGCCAACCGGCGCGGGCCGCGCCGGGCCCGGATCGTCGAGCGGCTGGGGCGGTTCGGCGAGGCGCGGGCCGTGAGCCGGATCGCCATCCACGAACATGACATCCCGACCGAGTTCACCGCCGAGGCGCTAACCCTGGCGGCCGCCGCCAAGCCGGTCGACGTCTGTGGCCGGGTCGACCTGCGCCGGCTGCCGCTGGTCACCATCGACGGCGCCGACGCGCGCGACTTCGACGATGCGGTCTGGGCCGAGCCGGACCCCGACCCCGGCAACCCGGGCGGCTGGCACCTGGTGGTCGCCATCGCCGACGTCGCCTGGTACGTGCGGCCGGGCGACGCGATCGACCAATGCGCCTACGCCCGCGGCAACTCCGTCTACTTCCCGGACCGGGTGGTGCCGATGCTGCCGGAGGCCCTGTCCAACGATTTGTGCTCGCTCAAGCCCGGGGCGGACCGGGCCTGCCTGGCCGTCGACCTGTGGATCGATGCCGGCGGCAGGTTGAAGCGGCACCGGTTCGTCCGCGGACTCATGTGCTCCGCGGCACGGCTCAGATACGACCAGGTACAACGGGCCCGCGACGGCCGCCCGGACCGGTCGACCCGGCGGCTCATGGACCAGGTTATTGCCCCACTCTACGGCGCCTATGAGGCGCTGGCGCGGGCCCGGGCCCGGCGCGGCACCCTCGACCTCGAGATACCGGAGCGCCAGGTGGTGCTGGACCCGGACGGCCGCGTCGCGGGCATCGTTCCCGAGCCGCGCCACCACAGCCATCGGCTGATCGAGGAGTTCATGATCGCCGCCAACGTGGCCGCCGCACAGACGCTGGCCCGGCGCCGGCGCGCCTGCATGTACCGGGTCCACGACGCCCCGGACCCGGCGAAGATCGAGGCGCTGCGCCAAGTGCTCGGCGGCCTAGGCTATCGCCTGGTGAAGGGGCAGGGGATCAAGCCACGCCATTTCGCCGGCATCCTCGAACGGACGGACGGACGGTCCGAGGCGGCGCTCATTCATCAGCTGATTCTGCGCAGCCAGGCGCAGGCCTCGTACAGCCCGGACAATATCGGCCATTTCGGCCTGGCGCTCGGGCGCTATGCCCATTTCACCTCGCCGATTCGCCGTTACGCCGATCTTCTGGTTCACCGGGCGCTGATCGCGGCCTTGGGGCTGGGCGAGGGCGCTCAACCGGCCGGGGCGGAGGCGCAGTTCGCCGAGGCCGGCCTGCACATCTCCTTGACCGAACGCCGCGCCGTGGCCGCCGAACGAGCGGTCGTCGACCGCTACTTGGCGGCGTTCCTGGCCGACCGGCTGGGCGCCGAATTCAGCGGCCGGATCAGCGGGGTGACGCGTTTCGGCCTGTTCGTCACCCTCGACGAGACCGGCGCCGACGGACTGGTGCCC
Source organism: Kiloniellales bacterium (assembly GCA_046759805.1). Taxonomy (GTDB): domain Bacteria; phylum Pseudomonadota; class Alphaproteobacteria; order JBHICX01; family JBHICX01; genus JBHICX01. The sequence continues at coordinate 2,000 of JBHICX010000390.1, forward strand.
ATGCGCAGCCTGGCGGACGACAGCTACCGCCATGACTCGAGGCGGCACCGACTGGTCGGCCGCATGACCGGCCGCACCTATTTCCTCGGCCAGCCGGTCCAGGTGCGCCTCATCGAGGCCGACCCGGTGAGCGGCGGACTCGTCCTGAGGCTCCTCGACGGCGGCGCCGCGCCGGCACGCAACCGCCGCCGACCGCCCAGGCGGTGAGCCGGCGGCCCTGGCTCGGCCCGCCATCGCCGCCGGTCACATCTCGGCTTTACACGTGACAGACGGCAAATTACCTAGTAGGGCGACACCAGCATCTCGTACCCCATGGCACATGAGACAAGGCCCACCACTAGGACGCGCGGACGTCCATAATCCCTTGAAATCCTACGTGTCCTCGCCTCGGCGAAGCCTC
>JBHICX010000391.1:0-2381 GCA_046759805.1 Kiloniellales bacterium
CTAGCTCCACGGGAACGGGCTGTTGGAGACCGGATGCAGCTTCCCCTCGGCGTAGCGGGAGAACCGGAACGGCTGCAACAGCCGGCTCGGCTCGCCCATGATCTCGGCGGCCACCAGCTTGCCGACGCCGATCATCTTGTAGCCGTGGTTCGAATCGGCGATGACGTGGCAGTTCTGATGGAAGCTGTCGATGACCGGAAAGCTGTCCGGCGTGAAGCAGCCGAGGCCGCCCGACGGCTCCTTCTTCCATTTGCCGATCTGTCCGGAAAACCGCGCCTGGCAGAACGCCAGCGCCGAGCACCACATATGGGCGAACGCGTCGTCGACGATGAACTCCGGCGAATCCGGGCCGTAGGGGTCGACCGCCACCTGATCGGCCGGCTTGTCCACCATGTGTGGCATGGCGCCGCCCTGGACGCCGCCGAACTTGAAGTCGGGCTTGTAGTAGATGCCCCACATCTCGTCGGTAATGAGCGAGCCGTCGACGTCCGAGTGTAGCGGCGCATCGGTATCCACGTGGATCACCGGCGGCATATCGCCGTCGCGGGTCCGCTGCAGGTTGGGGTCGACGCCCAGCGTGCCTTCCTCGAGCACCCAATAGCGCCACATGTCGACGCCCTCGTGCAGTATGCCGTCGCTTCCCTTGATGTCGATCTTCTCCGGCAGATCTAGCATCCGCCACAGCGAGCGGATCCAGGGCCCGACGCAGATGAACACCGCCTCGCAGGCGATCGCCCCGCGGTCGGTCTCGACCGCGGCCACGGCGCCGCCGCTCGTGGTGAATCCGGTGACCGCAACCCCGCTCAGGATGCGCACGCCCTGGCCCTCGGCCTTTGTGGCCAGGCCGTACATCGAGGCCGTGTTGTTGGCATAGCCGCCCTTCTTCTCGTGCAGCACCGAGGTGATGCCCTTGGCGCGCCAATCGGGAAACAGACCCTTCATGTAGCGCATGCATTGGGCCTCGCCCTCGACCAACACCGACTCGTAGCCGATCGCCTGCTGCTGGCGATGGATCATGGCCACGTCGGCGCGCATCGCCTCAGGGCCCAGCTGCATATAGCCGACCGGGTGGTAGCTGTAAGCTTGCGGGTCGCTCTCCCACACCTCGACACATTGCGCCATCAGCTCCCGCATCGCCGGCTGGGCGTAGTTGTTGCGCACCACCCCGCAGGCGATGCCGCTGGCGCCGGCGGCGATCCCGGTCTTGTCGATGACCAGGATGTAGCGGCCGTCGCCCTTGCCGCGCGCCTCGAGTTCCAGCGCCAGGTGGTAGGCAGTGCTGAGCCCGTGCACCCCGGCGCCGACGACGACGTATCGGACATGGTCGGGAATAGCCATCCAGGCCAGCAGTCCTCCCGGTTGCGCAGGCGATCAACCCGGTGCCGTCAGGCCCACCCGGCCGGCCATCGCCCTTGGCCCAGGTTTGGCTTGACGAACGCGGCGTTTGGCACGACCATGCAATGGACCAATTTTGCTCCAGTTTGACCAATGAGCCTTATTCAAAGCCGCATATGAGGAACCTGTCAAGAGCCCGCCGCCCGCGCCCCGCCGCGGTATCGGCGGCGGCCGCGGCGCCGGCGCCCGAGGCCGGGTTGCCGGCTGCCCGGGGTGCCGCCGGGATCGCCGTCTACCTGCGCCAGGCGATCCGCGACGGCGTCTACCTGTACGGAGACAGGTTGCCGGCGGAGCGCCGGCTCGCCGCCAGCTTCGCCAGCTCCCGCGGCACCGTGCGCGAGGCCTTGCGGGTGCTGGAGCAAGAAAACCTGCTGACCCGTCGGGTCGGCAGCGGCACCTATGTCAGCTACCGCCCGGCGGCGGTCGAGGGGGACGTGGCCGAGATCACCAGCCCCCTGGAGCTGATCGAGGTGCGGCTGGCGGTGGAGCCGGACATGACCCGGCTGGCCACCGTCAACGCCACTGCCAGGGACATCGAGCACATGGCCGAGGTGTTGGCGCGGCTCGAGGCCTCGGGCGCCGACGCCAACCACTTCTCGGCCTGGGACCAGCAGTTTCATCAGTCGCTCGCCAACGCCACCGGCAACCCGTTGCTGGCGTCGCTCTACCGCCAGATCAATCAGGTGCGCGGCCACGCCCAGTGGCGCGCCATGAAGGACAAGATTCTGACGCCCGCGCGCATCGACGGCTACAACCGGCAGCACCGGGCGCTCTATGAGGCGCTCATGAGCCGCGACGTGGAAACCGCCGTGCGCGTAATCACCGAGCACCTGGAGGACGCCCGACGCGACCTGCTGGCGGTCTAGGGCGTGTGCTCGTAAGGAACGTTGCCGTTCGTTCTAGAGAAGAGTAAAGTCCCCCGATGTCCGCTGGTGATCCCAAAGCAGAGCTTGTTGCGGGCCGCTCCGAATGTCTGCGAATGACCC
>JBHICX010000392.1:0-2353 GCA_046759805.1 Kiloniellales bacterium
GTACGCTTGGGGTGGCCGGGTGGGGGCGTGGGCTGGTTCCGGTCAAACCGAAAATGCTTGAGTCAAGGGCCGTCCGCGGCGGTCTCGTGGCCCTATTGACTCGCCGCAGGGCCGTCATTAAGGTTCGCGCCTCGCGACGGCCGCCGGCGGCAAATCATGGGTACGCTCGTACCGGGCCGGGGAGCGGACACCTCATAGCCGATGCAACTTTCCGTTACCGGAAAACAGTTTGACGTGGGCGGCGCCCTACGCATTCACGTCGAACGCAGCCTTTCCGCCACCATCGGCAAGTACTTTGCCAACCCGACCGATGCCACCGTGGTGCTGAGCCGCGAGGGCCACAACATCCGGGCCGACATCAAGGTGCATGTCGGCCGGGGCATCATCCTGCAGGGCCATGCGGACGCCGGCGATGCCTATGCCGCCTTCGACCTGGCCACGGAGCACATCGCCAAGCGACTGAGGCGCCACAAGCGCCGGCTGCGCGGCCATCAGAAGAGCAAGGCGAATTCGGCCAAGGTGTTGCGCGCGCAACAGCCCGTGCCGGCGCCCGAGTCGGAAGACCAGGCGGCACTGGAGGCGGCCGGCGGCGAGCCGGTGATCATCGCCGACATGGAGACCCCGATCGAAACCCTGAGCGTGGGCGAGGCGGTGATGCGCATGGACCTTGCCAACGTCCCGGCCATGCTGTTCCGCAATCGCCGGCATGGCGGTTTCAATCTGGTCTATGTGCGGTCCGACGGCAATATCGGCTGGATCGATCCACGCGGCAGCGGCACCGACACGCCATCGGAAGGTTGACGACGGCACATCGCCCATCGGCCCGGGTGCCGGGCGCGACGGACCAAGGAAGTGTTCATGGAGATCTGCGACCTACTCACGCCCGAGCGCGTCCTTCCCCGCCTCAGGGCCACCAGCAAGAAGCAGGCGTTGCAAGAGCTGTCGCGGTGCGCCTCGGAGACCACCGGCGTTCACGAGCGGGCGGTGTTCGACATCCTGTTGGAGCGCGAACGGCTGGGAACCACCGGGGTCGGCCAAGGGATCGCCATTCCCCATGGCAAGCTGCCTGGCCTCGACAAGTTGTATGGACTGTTCGCCCGCTTGGAGCGGCCGATCGATTTCGACGCCATCGACGAACGCCCCGTGGACTTGATATTTCTGCTCCTGGCGCCCGAGAGCGCGGGCGCCGATCACTTGAAGGCGCTGGCGCGCGTCTCTCGGCTGCTGCGCGACGGCAAGGTGTGCGAAAAGCTGCGCGGCACCGAGACCACGGAGGCGCTGTACGCGCTTTTGACCGAGTCGACCAACGGCCAGGCGGCCTGACCCGCCCTGCCCGCTTGCGCGGTTTCCAATCACGTGGAATCGCACCAGCCCACTCCCCCTGCCGGCCACCCCAAGCATACCTGCCTGCGCGAAGCCGGGGCTTCGCTTCGGCGAAGGCAGGCGATCCCGTGGGTGGCCGGAAGGGGCAGTGGGCCGGTTCCGCCTAAACGGAATATGCTCCTAGAGCAACGGGGTGCTCAGTGGACGCTGAGTGGCTCCAGCTCGTGCTGTCGCACCGTCGCGAACGCCACGTCGCGCTGGTCGGCGACGGCGATCTGTGTGCCGTCAGCGGTGTGGATCGACCAACCGATATGGTGCCGGGTTACCACTTGCTTGACAAAGGCGACATGTTGCACGCCGAGAATCGCGAAATCCGCCGGCGACAATTGCCGCAGCCTTTCCACTACCTGGTCCACTTTGTCGGTCCTCCGCGCGCGATGAGCCGTCGATAGGGTACCGGCTCCCGGTTACCGAAGCCTTAGCGCGCGGATCAATCTTCGCTCACCTCGATGGTCCGGGGTTTGGCCTGGCGGCGGCGACCGGCCCGGCGGATGGTGATGGTCTTGACCCGGCTCACCGGCTCGGGACGCACGAGGTCGATGTGCAACAGGCCGTTGTCGAGCTCCGCCCCCACCACCTGGATGCCTTCGGCCAGCACGAAGGTCCGCTGGAACTGCCGTGCGGCGATGCCGCGGTGCAGGTAGACGCGCTCGGTGTCGTCCTGCTGCTTGCCGCGCACGCTGAGCTGGCTGTCCTCGACCTCGATCGACAGCTCCTGCTCGCGGAAGCCGGCGACGGCCAGGGTGATCCTGAGGCCGTTGTCGCCGACCTGCTCGATGTTGTACGGCGGGTAGCCCTCGGCGGAGCTTTTCGTGGCCCGATCCAGGAGCTCCTCGAAATGGTCGAAGCCGAGAAGCAGCGGACTGTTGAACAGGGAAAGACGGCTCATCACGCGCCTCCTCCTCCGTAAAGGAGCGAGCAAAGCTGGGCGGGTCCTCAGCAGGACCCCGCTTAGGTCCGGCCCGCATCG
>JBHICX010000393.1:0-2331 GCA_046759805.1 Kiloniellales bacterium
GGTGGCCGGGAGGGGGAGTGGGCTGGCGCGATCCACGCATGTGGATACCGCCTTAGGCCGCCATCACCACCAGGTCCACCGGGTGGTCGACGCCCATCAGTTGGCTGGCCGGGTGGGTCTCGTGGCGGGTCGGCGCCCGGTAGCCCTGCGCCTCGGCCAGTGCGTAGGTGTTGACGGTGGTCAGCGCCCGGGTCTCGGTCACCTTGTTGTGCTTCTCCAGCTTGGCCGACAGGTTCACGGCGTCGCCGATGACCGTGTACTCGAGACGCGTCTCGTCGCCGACGGCGCCGAAGACGACGCGGCCGGTGGTGAGCGCCACGCCGATGCGTAATGGGTCGAGGCCGGCGGCCCGGCGTTCGGCATTCCAGGCCTCGGCGGTGGCCACGACGTCGTCTACCGCGCGCAGGCCGTCGGCGGCGTGAGTGTCGGACGCTACTGCCGCCCCGAAGGTGGCCATGATGCCGTCGCCCAGGAACTTGTCGATGCTGCCGCCATGGCGCTGGATGACCGGGACCATGCGCGATTGGTATTCGGCGAGAAGCTGCATCAGCATCGACGGCGCCGTGGTTTCGGCCAGCACCGTGAAGCCGCGGATGTCGACGTTGAGGATGGCCGCCTCGCGCGCCTCGCCATGGCCGGCGCCGATGCGGTGCTCGGCGCCCTTGATCTTCTCGGCAATCTCCGGCGCGAAGAAGCGGGACAGATCGCTGGCCGCGGTATGTTCGACCACCGAGCGCACCAACAGCCGCCGCGCCCGGGCCAGCGCTACCGCCAGTATGACGGTCACCACCACAATCGAGATCACCTTGTCGAACTCCGCCCCCAGCAGCACCGAGTTGGAGGTCAGGTACTGCACGTAATTGCGGGTGATCATGGCGTCCTGTGGGTCGATGGTCACCGCGTACAGCACCAGCGCCAACCAGCCGGTACCGGCGACCGACCCGGTCAGCGCCACGTACCAGACCTCGAACCGCAACGCCCTGAGCGCGATGAATATGAACACGTAGAGCAGCGTCGGCGCCTTGAGATAGAACGACGCCGGCTGGCCGTACTGCAGGTGGAAGCTCCAGATCAGCACCATCAACAACGTGATGTCGATGACCACCGACAGGGCAAGCACCCAGGCCGGCAGCCGCGCCAGGTGGGACCAAACGAGGCGGATGACCGTCAGGCCGAGGTAGATGCCCAGCGCCCAGGGCACCGGTTGGAACGGCACCGCGCCGGCCACGAAGGTCTTCGGCGAGATCGCATAGAGCGTGGCGAAGGTCAGCACCACCGACAGCTGGATCCAGCCAATGAGCCGCTCGCTGGCGTCCTGCTGATCGCGGATCGCGCCGGTGATCCGCTCGGGCACCCGCGCGTAATCGCCACCGCCGAGGGTTTGCTTGATCCATTGGCGCATCGCTCGTTTTCTCCCGGCGATCCAAGGTCGCCTCACCCTACACCGCTGTCACGAGACGGCGCGCTGGCTCACGAAACTGTCACGGATCGTGTTTCAGCGCTTCTCCAGCCACAGGCTCGATTCCACCGCCCCCTCGACCAGCGGCAGGCGGGCCACCACGGTTTGGGCCAGCGCCCCGGCCATTCGGCTCATCACGTAATGGCTGGCGAACAGCGGACGATAGCGCTCGCCGCCCAAGAGCAGTGCCGCCACACCCAGCTGTTCGTTGTAGCCGCGCCACGCCCAACCGACCGGGTAGTCGTCGGGCAGGAAGACGTCATGGAAATGCACCAGCGCCCCGGCCGGAAGCGCCGGCAGGAGCCGGGTCAGCGCCAGCTCGACATCGGTTCCGGGCATGAGCAGGTGGCTTGAGTCGATGAACAGGAAATCTCCCGGCGCGCAGTGTTCCGCCTCTTCCATGGCCTGGTGCAGCGGCCTGTGCGTGCGGCGGACCGGCAGGTCGGCCAAGGCGGCCCGCGGCGCCGGGTCGATGGCGGTGATCTCGGTATCGAGCCCGCCGTCGCCCACGGCCCGCGCCATGAAGCGGGTCGAATGGCCGCAGCCGATCTCGACGATCCGCGCCGGTCGCCGTGCCCGCACCATGGCGTAGGCGGCCGCGGCATCGAGCCTCGGAAACCAGTCCTGGCGCCAGCGCGGCGCGGGCGGCCCTGGCTTCGCCGGAGGCTTCGCCGAGGCGAGCGGCGCCCGGTCCAGGGCCTCGAGTTCCGCCGCCAATCGCTCGATGGTGTCGAGATGCGCTCGGAACGCCGGTTCGGCCGCGCGAAACAACGCTTCCAGCGCGGCGATCGGGGGCCGGTCGCCCGGCCTGGCCAGGCGGTCGGCATAGCGATAGGGGATGAAGAAGCCGCGCCGCCGCAGGCCCAAGATCG
>JBHICX010000394.1:0-2310 GCA_046759805.1 Kiloniellales bacterium
CTTGGGGTGGCCGGGTGGGGGCGTGGGCTGGTTCCGGTCAAACCGAAAATGCTCTGGTCTCAGAGCGCGAGCCCGGCGCCGTCGCGCAGCACCGCCTCCGCCGGCGCCGTGAAGCGGCCATCGGGGCCGTGCAGCACCAGCCCCGGGCACAGCCGCAGCGGCGCCGCCGACCCCTTGCGGGCGCGGACGATGACCCGCTTGGCCGGCCGATCCGCCCTCGGCCACAAAGGGAACACCCGGACGTCCCCGGCCCGGCCGCCGAGGCCGGCCAACAGCTCGCCCAGCCGCTCGGCGCGGTGGATCACGGTGATGCCGGCCCTGGGCCGGGTCATGAGGTGCGCCTGGTCGAGCCAGACCGCGAGCTCGGCGCCCTCGCCTTCCACATCGGCCGCCGCCTTGCCCGGATCGGGCGAAGGCGCGGCGCCGGCGGCCGCGAGATGCGGCGGGTTGAGCATCACCTCGTCGAAGCCTGCGGCCACGAACTCGGCGGGCGGCGCGCGCACGTCGCCAGCGATCACCCGCACCCGCTCGCTGAGCCCATTGAGGGCGGCGTTCTCGTTGGCCAGCCGGGCCAGCGCCGGATCGAGCTCGAGCCCGGTGACCCGGCATCCGGCGACCCGAACGGCAAGGCATAGGGCCGCCGCGCCGACCCCGGTGCCGAGGTCCAGCACCCGGTGACCGGCGCCCGCCGGCACCGCCGCCGCCAGCAGCACCGGGTCGACCGCCACCCGGTAGCCCCGGCCCGGCTGGCGCAAACGCACCCGGCGGCCAATGAGCGCGTCCTCGGTCACCTCCGCGCCTGCGGCGGGGCGCCTGCCGCCCATCCGGTCAGTCCGGCCCCGAGCCGGCCGGCTCCGGGCGGCTGTGTTCAATCAAGTAGCGGGCGCGGCTGTAGTGGTCGTCGTCCACCATGAGCCGGCGTTGAATGGCGACGACGCTGCCTTCGAGAACACTGGTATGGGCGTCCAGCACCACCGCCTCGATGCCGGCCTCGCGCAACAGCGCGGTCAGCCAGGACAGGCGGACCAGGTCGTTGGTGCGCAAAAGTTCCCTCATGGGTGCCTCGCCAGGGCGGCCGGCGCTTGACCCGGCACCGCCGCGGCTTATGCTCGCCGCAGGCCGTGGCCACGTCAAGCGCGGGCCGCGGCACCGGAGCTAAGGAGACGAGTATCGTGGGCGCGGTGGTCGATCTAGGCGCCGGGCGCGGCAGGCCGCGGCAGGACGCGCTCGACGAGCTGGCCGCCCTGGTCGCGGCCGACCTCATCAAGGTCAACCAGCTCATCGTCGACCAGACCATGAGCCGGGTGGCGCTGATCCCGCGGCTCGCCGGTCACATCATCGCCGCCGGCGGTAAGCGCCTCAGGCCGATGCTGACGCTGGCCGCGGCGCGCATGTGCGGCTATAGCGGCGACCGGCATATCGGGCTGGCGGCCTGCGTCGAGTTCATCCACACCGCCACGCTCTTGCATGACGACGTGGTCGACCAGAGCGTGCTCAGGCGCGGGCTCGACAGCGCCAACGCGGTGTGGGGCAACAAGTCGAGCGTGCTCGTGGGCGACTTCCTGTTCTCGCGCGCCTTCCAGCTGATGGTGCGCGACGGCTCGCTCGAGGTGCTGGAGATCCTGTCCAAGGCGTCGTCGGTGATCGCCGAGGGCGAGGTGCAGCAACTGATCACCTCCAACGACACCGAGACCTCCGAGACCGCGTATCTGGCGGTGATCCGCGCCAAGACGGCGGAGCTGTTCGCCGCCGCCGCCCGCCTCGGCGCCGTGGTGGCGGGGCGGCCGCGGGTCGAGGACGAGGCGCTGGAGAGCTTCGGGCACAACCTGGGCGTCGCCTTCCAGCTGGTCGACGACGTGCTCGACTACTCGGCGCGCGAGGCCGAGCTCGGCAAGACCATCGGCGACGATTTCCGGGAGGGCAAGATCACGCTGCCGGTGATCCTGGCCTTCCGTCGCGGCGGTGAGGCGGATCGGCGGTTCTGGCGTCGCACCCTGGAGCGGGTCGAGCAGGCCGACGGCGACCTTGGCGAAGCGATCGCGCTCCTGGAACGCCACGCAGCACTTAACGACACGGTGGACCGCGCCCGTCACTATGGCGCCATCGCGCGGGACGCCCTCGGCATCTTCCCGGACGGCGAGGCCAAGCGGGTGCTCCTGGACGTGGTCGATTTCTGCATCGAGCGGGCGCATTAACCCACCGGCGGGCCGGCGCCGGCGCCTTGCGGATGCCGCTGCGGAACGCTATAACGCTGGCCCTGGTCGGAGTGTAGCTCAGCCTGGTAGAGCACCGTCTTCGGGAGGCGGGGGC
>JBHICX010000395.1:0-2288 GCA_046759805.1 Kiloniellales bacterium
CTGGCCCAGGGCGCCTACGACCTGGCCCTCGACTACAGCCGGACGCGCCGCCAGTTCGGCCGCCCGATCTGCGAATTCCAGGGCTTGCAGTGGATGCTGGCCGACATGTCTATCGGGCTTTCCGCCGCCCGGGCGCTCATTTACAAGGCCGCGGCCACCGCCGGCGACGGCTTCCCGGACGCGCTCGAGGCGGCGCAGGCCAAGATTCTAGCGTCCGAGACGGCGATCAAGGTGACCAACGACGCGCTGCAGGTGTTTGGCGCCCGCGGCTACTCGCGCAACGCCCCGCTGGAGCGCATGGCCCGCGACGCCCGCATGTTCACCATCGGCGGCGGCACCGCCCAGATCCTACGCACCGTGGTCGCCTCGCGGCTGTTGGGGCGCAAGCTGCCGCAGACCCGGGACGGCTACGTGAAACCGCCCCGCAAGCCGCCCAAGGCCGCCGCCGCGGCCGAGTGACTTGGCGCGGCGAACCGGCGTAGCTCAATTCCCGGCGGCGCTGGGCTGGCCCAACACCGGTGTCCGACCGCCAACACCCGCGGGCTGCGCCGCCGACATTCACGGTCTCCCGGCGAACGTCGTCTAAGCATTGCATTGGGAGCTGTCCGTAAGTATATTTACGAATGTGAGATGAATTTTGTTTGGGGGGCGTATGATGATTGTGTTACCGATGCTTCCTCTAAGGACACAGAGCATTACGAACGTATATGTCAATAAGTTGTTTACTGATGAACAATGCGAGCAGATCATTGCCTCGGCAAGAGCGGATGCTTGGACGGATGGCGGCGTAGGCGGTCACGGTGGTGTCGGTGGTGTGTCCAAGGTCGCTTCGGTCAGAAGTGTGTCTGAACAATATTTGCCAGTTCAAAGTAATGGATTTCCGATAAATCAAATATTATTTGAGATTAATCGTTTAAATTCCATAGGATGGAACTTTGATCTTACCGGTTTTGTCTCGGACGACATGCCATATCTAATGCGATACGCGGCTGATAGAAAGGATCATTATGACTGGCACATAGATGTCGGATACAATAAGAATGCATCAAGAAAAATATGTTTTTCGATACAACTTTCAAATCCGAACGACTATAAAGGTGGCGATATTGAATTTTTGAAAGTGGATCTGTCACACGTGAACTTAAGAGAAAGAGGTATGATTATTGCATTCCCTGCCTTCCGGGCTCACAGGGTTTTACAGGTGACTAAAGGTTTGCGATACGTCATTGTGGGTTGGGTGCATGGACCCGCTTTCAAATAGGAATTTTTGGCGCAAATAGTTCAAGTCTTGCGAAAATCCGAAAATCGAGGTCAGACTGGAATTTTCGGGGTCGGCCGTGGAAATATCAGTCTGACCCCAATTTCTCCCTCGCGGCCATGCGGTCACTTGCCTTGCAGCGCCGGGTTGGTCCCGGCGCCAAACAGGCGCACGGCGTTGCCATAGGCGATCGCTTCGGCGACGGCGCGGGGCAGTTGGGCAAGCCATTGGCGGTGCTGGTCCACCAACTCGCCATAGATCGCCCAACGCGGCTCGACATAAGTGTCGGTGCCGATCATGAAGCGGTCCGGATGGCGCAGCAACAGGTCGCGCCAGGCCGGATCGAGGCGGCCGCCGGGGGCGATATCGTGGGCCCGGAACGACAGCTCGGCCCACAGCCGAGGGTGGCGGTCCAAGAGTTCGCCGATCTCGTCGGGCGGGGTGGTGAACCCGGCATGGGCCCACAGGATCCTCAGCCTCGGCTCGATGGCGAACAGGGCGCGCACCGGACCGGCGCCGCAATGGACGTGCAGGATGATGTCGCGCTGCACCGCCATGGCGGCCAAACGCCGCACCTGGGGTGCCCCGGCGGCGGCGTCATCGATCAGGTGTATCTCGCCGATGCCCCGATAGATGCCGCGCCCGAGCCGCTCCGCGACGTAGCTCGCGGTGCCCGGGTCGCGAAGCCAATTGCCCGGGGTGACGCCGGCGCGATAGGGGCGCAGCACCGGCACGAAACGATCGGCGTCCTCGCGGTACAGCCTCATGGTGCCGTCGTCGGGGGTACTCGACACCAGTGCCCGCGGCACCTCGGCCGCGTTCAGGGTCTCGATCACGCGGCGCGGCTCGAAGGTCGCCCAAGACTCGCGGCTGTAATGCAAGTGGGTATCGAACACCGGCAGCTGGTCGCCGGCGGCCAGGCCCCGAGTTCCCAGCGCGATGACCGACAGCGCCGCCAGCAGTCTCAGGGCATCACGGTGGGTCATTCGAATCTTCCCTGCCCGATCCGCGGCGCTCAGGGTCGGTAGTA
>JBHICX010000396.1:0-2283 GCA_046759805.1 Kiloniellales bacterium
GCATGTGCTCGGCGGGGTGGGGCAGATCGCGGCCGTGATTGCCGAGCCCGGCGTCATCCGGCATACCGGCCGCATGGCGCGGCTCGTGTTCGGCGAGCGCGACGGGGAGCCAAGCGCGCGCACCGGGGCCTTGCTGGCGGCGTGCGAAAAGGCCGGAATCGACGCCGTGGTGAGCGACGAAATCGAGACGGCGATTTGGGAGAAGTTCATCCTTCTGGCGCCGCTGGCGGGGGTCACCAGCGTCACCAGGCTGTCGATCGGGGCGGTCATGGCCGATGCCGACACCCGGGCCCTGTTCCGCGACGCCGTCGGCGAAGCGGTCGCGGTGGCGCGGGCGCGCGGGGTCGGGCTCGGCGCCGATTCGGTCGATCGCACCGTCGAGCTGGCCCGAGGCCTGCCCTTTGAGATGAGGACCTCGATGCAGCAGGACCTGGCGCGCGGCGGTCGGCTCGAGCTCAACTGGCTCAACGGCGCCGTCGTGCGGTTCGGCGCCGCGGCCGGCCTCAATACGCCGATCAATCGCGCACTCTACGCCGCGCTCAAGGCCTACGCGGACGGCGCGCCCGGCGCTTAACTTCGCCCTTGCGGGCGCCGAACCGGGCTGACAACATGAGGTTCGGCTTGTTGGGGACACCTTGGCCCCGAGCGCAAGGGATTGGCGAGCGGCCGCAGAACGCCCGTGCGGCGGAGGAGCGGGAGCTGCGGCGCCAACCCAGCATAACGACCAAAACCGCAAGGGGAGACGATCATGGCTGACAATGCCGCCCCGGGACCACGCTGCGTCGCGCTCGTCGGTCCCTATCTCAGCGGCAAGACCACGCTCTTGGAAAGCATCCTGTTCATGACCGGCAAGATCGGCCGCAGGGGCTCGGTCAAGGAGGGCAACACCATCGGGGACAGCTCGGCCGAGGCGCGCGCCCGGCAGATGAGCACCGAGCTGTCGGTCGCCGAAACCGAGTACTTGGGCGACGTGTGGAGCTTCATCGACTGCCCGGGCTCGATCGAGTTTCTGCAGGAGGCCCGGTACGCCCTGACCGTGGCCGACGTGGCGGTGATCGTCTGCGAGCCCGAGCCCGACAAGGCACTGATGTTGAGCCCGCTGTTGCGCCATCTGGACCGGCACGACATCCCGCACATCCTGTTCATCAACAAGATGGACCACCTGTCGGCACGGGTGAGCGACGTCATGGCGGCGTTGCAGGCGGTGTCTGAGCGCCCGATGGTGCTGCGCCAGATCCCGATCCGCGACGGCGACACCGTGACCGGCTATGTCGACGTGGTGAGCGAGCGCGCCTATCGCTACAAGTCCGGAGAGGCCTCCGACCTGATCGAGCTGCCGGCCGAGCTCAAGGACCGCAAGGACGAGGTGCGCCAGGAGCTTCTGGAGTTCCTCGCCGACTTCGACGACACGCTGCTGGAGCAACTGCTGGAGGACGTGATTCCGCCCACGGGCGAGGTCTACGACCACCTGGCCAATAACCTGCGCCGCGACCGCATCGTCCCGGTGTTGATGGGCGCGGCCGAGCGCGGCGGCGGCGTGCGCCGGCTCATGAAGCTGCTGAGGCACGAGGCGCCGACGGCGGCGATGACCGCCGAGCGGCTTGGCCTCGATGCCGGGGACGATCTGTTGGTCCAGGTGTTCAAGACCCTCCACCAGCCGCACACCGGCAAGCTGTCCCTGGGGCGGGTCTGGCGCGGCACGGTGAGCGACGGCATGTCGCTGGGCAATACGCGGGTGAACGGGCTCTATACGCTCATGGGCCACGACCAGACCAAGATCGCCAGTGCCGGCCTGGGCGCGGTGGTGGCGATGGGGCGCATGGAATCGGTGGCCACCGGCGACGCCATCACCACGGCGGGGGCGTCGGCCGAGGCGGCGGTCAACCGGCCACAGAAGCTGCCGGGGGTGTTCGCGACCGCGATCAGCGCCGAGAACCGCCAGGACGAGGTGAAGCTCTCCGGCGCCCTACAGAAGCTGATGGAGGAGGATCCGTCGCTGTCGATCGAGCAAAATCAGGATACCCGTGAGCTGGTGTTGTGGGGCCAGGGCGAGATCCATCTGCAGGTGACGCTGGAGCGGCTGAAGAGCAAGTTCAACCTGCCGGCCGCCGGACGGCGACCGCAGGTGCCGTACAAGGAGACCATCCGCAAGGGCATCGACCAGCACGCCCGCTTCAAGCGCCAGACCGGCGGCCACGGACAGTTCGCCGACGTCAAGGTTACGATCAAGCCGTTGCCGCGTGGCGAGGGCTTCGTGTTCGAGGACAAGGTCGTCGGCGGCGC
>JBHICX010000397.1:0-2264 GCA_046759805.1 Kiloniellales bacterium
CGAGCCGTCGTCGCCGGCACCGCCGGCGCCCGCCCCAAGCCGCCCCTTGGCCGGGCCGGGCGAGCCGCCACCTGTGCCGCTGTCAGCGCTGGGCGGCGGCCCTGGCTACGCCGGCCCGGGCTTCGCCGGAGGCTTCGCCGAGGCGAGAGGCTCCGCCGAGGCGAGCGCCGAGACCGGCGGCTCCCTCGTCGCTCGCAACCTGCCGCTGCCGCCGCTGCCGACCGGCGACCCTGGCTACGCCGGCCCTGGCTTCGCCGGAGGCTTCGCCGAGGCGAGAGGCTCCGCCGAGGCGAGCGCCGGGCGGTCGCCCCCCGCCGTCGCGGCGGCGCCGCAGGTCCCGCGCCCGGCCCCGCGATGGGACCCGAATGCGGACAATGTCGAGAACCTTGCCGCCACCATCTTCGACGATGTGTGCTACCGGACGAAAAACGACCCGGCGGCGATCGAGCAGCGGTCGCGCACCTTCAACTGGGCCCCGATCGACAGGCAAGCGACAATTCGCGCCGGCTTCGACCAGGGCTGGGAGATGCCCGCCCCCACCGGCGAGACGCTGATGGTGCTGTTCGACCCGTTGGGGCCCAAGTGTTGCGTCTCCATCTTCCCGGCCGAGAGCGGCTTCCTCGAGGCCGCGGTCGGCATCCATTACGGCCTCGGCGAGCCCCGCAGGCAACGGATCGGCCCCAAAGAAGTGCTGGTCTACCGCCCGCGCGGCACCTGGCAGATCACCATGGACTTCGAGGAGATCCCTGAGCGCGGCACCTTCGCCAGCGTCTGCTACACCCGGCGCTGACGGGCGGGCGGGTTGCCACCGGCCCGCTTGAAAGCAAGATTGAGGCCGCATAGCCTGCTGGAGCCAGGTGCCGGATGTCGCCGATGGGTTGCCGACGCTGGCCCTGCGATCATGGATTCGGACCGCAAGGGAGGAGGGCATGGTCGAAGTCGCCACGGTTGCCGGTGCCGGCGGCAGTGTCCCGGAAGGGATGACGTCCGAGGAATGGCAGGTCCGCTGCGACCTCGCCGCCGCCTACCGGCTGGCGGCGCTCTATAGTTGGACCGACCTCAACAACACCCATTTCTCGGCCCGGGTGCCGGGATCCCATGACCAATTCCTGCTCAACCCGTTCGGCATGTTGTTCGACGAGATCACCGCCTCCTCGCTGATCAAGGTGGATCACGAGGGCAACATCCTGGGCGACAGCGATTACCCGAT
Organism: Kiloniellales bacterium; assembly: GCA_046759805.1. Lineage (GTDB taxonomy): Bacteria > Pseudomonadota > Alphaproteobacteria > JBHICX01 > JBHICX01 > JBHICX01. The sequence goes on from JBHICX010000397.1 coordinate 1,211, forward strand.
GAACCCGGCCGGCTTCGTCATTCACGGGGCGATCCACATGTCGTCGCCGGACATGAACTGCGTCATCCACACCCACAGCCAGTACGGAACCGCGGTGGCGATGCAGAAGGACGGCCTGTTGCCGGCAAGCCAGAAGGCGCTGACTCTGATGGGCTGGCTGGGTTACCACGACTTCGAGGGACCGGCCCTGGAACGCGACGAGCGGCAGCGCATCGTGGCAGATTTGGGCGACCGGCGGATCCTGATCCTGCGCAATCACGGCCTTCTCACGGTCGGCAGATGCGTCGGCGAGGCCTTTGTCTGGATGTACCGAATCGAGACCGCCTGCCGGATGCAGATCAACGCGCTCACCGGGGGCCGCAAGCTGAGCCCGATTTCCAAGGCGGCGCAGGAACGCTCCCGCGAGACGGGACTGAAGATGTACGGGCCGGGCGGCTTCCAGGAGGTCGGCCGCGAGTGGCCGGCGCTCATACGCCAGCTCGACCGCGCCGGCGGCAGCGACTACCGGGTCTAGGAAACGGACCGGTGACGGCTGGCCCTTTGTGATGCTGCCGCTCGAGTCGATCCGCGTGCTCGACCTCACCCGGGCGCTCGCCGGGCCGTTCTGCACCATGATTCTCGGCGACCTCGGCGCCGACGTGATCAAGGTCGAACCGACGCCGGACGGCGAGATGATCCGCCAGTGGGGGCCGTTCGACCACGGGGTCAGCGTGTTCTACCTGAGCATCAACCGCAACAAGCGCAGTCTGGCACTGAATTTCCGTGATCCGGGGTCGCCGGCTCTCCTGGGCCGGCTGGCCGGCGAGGTGGACGTGGTGGTGGAGAACTTCAAGCCGGGCACCGCGGAAAGGCTGGGTCTTGTCTTCGACTCGCTCGCGCAAGCCAACCCGCGGCTCATTTATGCCAGCATCACCGGCTTCGGTCATGACGGCCCTTACGGCCAATGGGCCGGCTTCGACCAGATTGCCCAGGGGATGTCGGGACTGATGAGTATCACCGGCATGCCGGACGGCGAGCCGACGCGGGTCGGGGTTCCCATCGCCGACCTGGTCGC
>JBHICX010000398.1:0-2263 GCA_046759805.1 Kiloniellales bacterium
CCGGCGGAGCCAGGGTTTGTGTTTTTGCGGGGAACGATCCGACCCGCACAGGGGGCGCATCGTGTCGGCAAAGGGATATTGCACAGGGCTGCTGGCAAGCGACCGCGCTGAGGAGGTGCGGCCCTTTGGCCGGCGCGGCCCGCGGCCCGCCGGTCACCGCGGCCGTCGGCGGCTCATTGGCTTGATTGCGCCGCCACTGTTGATCGCCATCACCGCCTGCGCCCCGGTGTTCGACCAGATCGGCGACCGCTATTCGACGGCGGGCGCCGAGTGGATTCTGACCAACGGCTTCGACAATATCGCCGCCGTGCATATCGATGAGGTTGACCTCTCGGTCGTGGCGCTGGGGGCCCTGCGCGGACTGCAGGAGCTGGAGCCGTCGCTCGGAATCACGCGACACGGTGACCGTTTGCTCATACGCATCGCCGGCAGCGAGCTGGGTGAAGTCCGGCTGCCGTCGTCCCAGGCGCCGGCCGATTGGGCCCGGGCCGCGACCCGGGCGCTCGACCTGGCCCGCGCCGCCTCGAGTGCGCTCGCGCACGCGCCCGCCGAACGATTATTCGAGACGATGTTCGACGGCGCGCTGGCCGGGCTCGACCGTTACTCGCGCTATGCCAGCGCCGAGGAGGCGCGGGAGAACCGCGCCAACCGCGAAGGATTTGGCGGCATCGGCGTGACCATCGAGCGGTTCGACGACCGGGTGTTGATCATCGCGGTCATCCCCGACACGCCGGCCGCACGGGCCGGGGTCAAGGCCAACGATCACCTGCTCGAGGTGGACGAGGTTGCCGTCGACGACCTTGCGATTCATGAGATCGTGCGCCTGGTGCGCGGCCCGGTGGAGGCCACGACGCGACTTCTCTTGAAACGCGGCGCCGACCCCGATCCGCTGTCGGTCACCGTGCGCCGGGCGTTGATCGTGCCGCCGACGGTGAGCTACGAGGTGGTGGACGGCGCCGCGGTGGTCCGGGTCTCGGGCTTCAACCAGGACACCGCGCAAAGGCTTGGCGACATCCTCGAAGAGATCGCCCAAGGCGCCAAGGCGGGCGCCATGCGGGGCGCGGTGCTCGACCTCAGGGCTAATCCCGGCGGCTTGCTCGACCAGGCGGTGGCGGTCGCCGACCTGTTCCTCGAGGACGGTCAGATCGTCTCCACCCGAGGCCGGCACCCGGACAGCATGCAGCTGTTCGATGCCGGCGGCAGGGACCTGATCGAGGGACTGCCGGTGGCGGTGCTGATCAACGGAAGCTCCGCCTCCGCCGCCGAGATCGTGGCCGCCGCCTTGCAGGACCGCGGCCGCGCCGTGCTGATCGGGTCCAGCTCGTACGGCAAGGGGACGGTACAGACGGTGATCAGGCTGCCCAACGACGCGGAGCTTACGCTGACCTGGGCCCGCATCCACGCGCCGTCCGGCTACGCCCTGGATCGGCTCGGCGTGTTGCCGATCATCTGCACCAGCCGCACGGGCGTCGATCCGGACTTGATGATGGACTCGCTACAGGGCGGGCGGCTTGCGGGTCTGACAGACCTGGCCCGGCGCCGGGCGGCGGATTACTCCTCGCCCGGTGAGCGGGATCCTGCGCCCGCCGACTGTCCGTGGCGGCCGAGCGAGCGGACGGTCGACATCGACCTTAAGGTGGCCAAGCGCGTGGTCGTCGATCGCCGGCTCTATGCCGGGGCGCTGGCGGCGCAGGCCCCGCTGATCGCCAAAACCGACCGCAGCCAAGAGGCGGCGCACCCGACCCCCTGACCGGCCGCAGTCGCCGGGGGCGTGCTTGACACCGGGCGGGGGCCGGCTATCGTGCGCGGCCAAGCAAGCACCTGATCGAGGCCGAGGGTCATGGCGAAGCCCAGTTCCATCCAGATCAAGCTGGTGAGCACGGCGGACACCGGCTACTTCTACGTCACCAAGAAGAACACGCGCACCAAGACCGACAAGCTGGAGTTCCGCAAATACGATCCGGTCGCCCGCAAGCACGTGCTGTTCAAGGAATCCAAGATGAAATAGCCGCGGCCGCAGGCGCCCGGAAGGGACAGAGCGCAACGCCGCCGTCGGGCGGCGCTTGCGTGTGCAGCCGGTCGATCAGTCGGCGGTCCCTTCGCCAATGAGCGGCGGCGGCGAGGCGGCCACGGACTGCGAACCCCGATCGGTCGGCTGAGGTCCCGCGGCCACGACCACGCGGTTGCGGCCCTGGCGCTTGGCTTCGTAAAGCGCGTCGTCGGCACGCTTCAACAGGCTGTCCACGGTCTCTTCGAATCCCAT
>JBHICX010000399.1:0-2256 GCA_046759805.1 Kiloniellales bacterium
AATTTCATCGAGAAGGTGCTCCTAGGAAAGACTTGTCGAGGGGCGCAGACATATAGAGAACATCGAACGGTTTGTCAACCCTCTTGAGTGGTATATATTTGTATTTGCCTACTATCGCGTGTCCGCAACATTGTCCGTATGAGAACACAAGATGAACATCTCACCAGGAATATTTGATCGCATCAATCGTTCCGCTTCCGCAATCTTCTCGGTGGATGCGGAACGTCCGGGTTGGCGTCGGGCGCCGGCCGTCGGATGACCTCAATCCGGCGCGCCGAACCCCCCGCCGCCGGGGGTCTCGATGACGAAGACGTCGCCCGGGCCCACCCCCGCCTTGCCGCGGCCGCCCATCTCCACCACCGCGCCACCGACGCGCTCGATCCAGTTGCGCCCCACCGCCCCGGGCGCGCCGCCGCACAGGCCATAGGGCGGAACGATCCGGTGGTTCGCAAGCACCACAACCTCCATCTCCTCGAGAAAGCGGATGCGCCGGCGCACCCCGTCGCCGCCCCGGTGGCGGCCGGAGCCACCGCTGCCGCGGCGCAGCTCGAAGCTCTCCAGCAGCACTGGAAAACGCCACTCCAGAACCTCGGGGTCGGTCAGGCGGCTATTGGTCATGTGGCTGTGCACCGCCGAGGTGCCGTCGAACTCGGGGCCGGCGCCGGTGCCGCCGCACACGGTCTCGTAGTACTGGTGCCGGTCGTTGCCGAAGGTGACGTTGTTCATGGTGCCCTGGGCCGCCGCCATCACGCCCAAGGCGCCGAACAGGGTGTCGGTGATCACCTGCGAGGTCTCGACGTTGCCGGCGACCACCGCCGCCGGATAGCGCGGCGCCAGCATCGATCCCTCGGGCACCACGATCTCGATGGGCTTGAGACAGCCCTCGTTCATGGGGATGTCGTCGTCCACGAGGGTGCGGAAGACGTAGAGCACCGCGGCCCGGGCCACGGCCGTGGGCGCGTTGAAGTTGTCGGGCTGCTGGGCGCTCGTCCCGGTGAAATCGACGACGGCGCGGCGGTGCCGCAGGTCTATGGCGATGCGCACGGCCACCCGGCTGCCGTCGTCGAGCGGATAGGCGAAGGCGCCGTCCTTCAGCACGTCGATGACCCGGCGCACCGACTCCTCGGCGTTGTCCTGGACGTGGCCCATATAGGCGCGCACTGTTTCGAGTCCGAAATGCTCCACCATGCGGCGAAGTTCGTGGACGCCTTTTTCGTTGGCGGCGATCTGGGCCCGCAGGTCGGCGACGTTCTGGTCGGGGTTGCGCGCCGGATGGGCGCCGGAGCCGAGAAGCTCCCTGAGCTCGGTCTCGCGGAACCGGCCGTCGGCCACCAGCTTGAAGTTGTCGATGAGGACCCCCTCCTCATTGACGTGGCGGCTGTCCGGCGGCATCGACCCTGGGGTCACCCCACCGATGTCCGCGTGGTGCCCGCGGCTCCCGGCATAGAACAGGATCTCCCGGCCGGCATCGTCGAAGACCGGGGTGATCACGGTCACGTCCGGCAGGTGGGTGCCGCCGTTGTAAGGGGCGTTCAGGACATAGACGTCGCCCGGCCGCATGCGGTCCCGGTTGTCGCGGATCACGGTGCGCACGCTCTCGCTCATGGAGCCCAGGTGCACCGGCATATGCGGGGCGTTCGCCACCAGGTTGCCGTCGCGGTCGAAGATGGCGCAGGAGAAGTCCAGTCGCTCCTTGATGTTGACGGAGTAGGCGGTGTTCTGGAGCGTGACGCCCATCTGCTCGGCGATGGACATATAGAGGTTGTTGAAGACCTCGAGCATCACGGGATCGCAGCTCGTGCCGATGGCGACGCGCGTAGGAAGCGGCTCGACCCGCTCCATGAGCAGGTGCCCCAGCGGCGTGAGCGCGGCGCGCCAGCCGGGCTCCACAACCGTCGTCGCCACCGCCTCGCGGATGATGGCGGGCCCGTCGATGCGGTCGCCGGGCGCCAGCGCGTCGCGGTCGAAGACCTGCGCCTCGTGGAAAGCGCCGGCCATGTAGGTTCGCACCTCGGCGAGGGGCGTGGGGGCGCCGCCCGCGCGCCGGGGCGCCCCCGCCGCCTCGTCGACGCCTTCCCCCATGCCCACCGCCTCGACGGCCGCGGTCTCGATCACCAGCGCCTTCTCGGGCATGGTGAAGCCGTAGCGGCCGCGGTGGGCGCCCGCAAAAGCCTCGGTCATGGCCGCCTGCACGCCGAAATCCACCTCGAGGGCGGTGTCGGTGCCCTCGTATTTGAGATGCAGCCGGCGGTGCGT
>JBHICX010000400.1:0-2247 GCA_046759805.1 Kiloniellales bacterium
TGCGGCTCATCGTCTCCAACAACAACAGCTTCGGGACCATCCGCCTGCACCAGGAACAGCTCTATCCCGGACGCCCCATCGCCACCGACTTGACAAACCCCGACTTCGCCGCCCTGGCGACCGCGTTCGGCGCCACCGGCCTCACCATCGCCACCCCGGACCAAGCCGGGCCGGTGGTGCGCCGCGCGCTGGCCACACAGGGGCCGGTGCTGGTCGAGGTGCGAACCAGCCTCGAACACATCAGCGCCTACACGACCCTCGACGCAATCGCAGCGGGCGCTAATCGGCGGCGTTGATCCCAGCGCAAAGCGGACCTTTACTACGGACCCCAACTAGACGAGGGTCGAGCACCGAGGAGGCACGATGGCGGATCTGGTCGAGTTCGAGCAACGTGGCGCGGTCGGCGTCATGACCATCAACAACCCGCCGGTCAACGCGCTCGGCGCCGGCGTGCGCCAGGGTATCGCCGCGGCGCTCGAGCGCGGTACGGCCACGCCGGAGATCAAGGCCCTGGTGCTCACCGGCCACGGCCGCATCTTTTCGGGCGGCGCCGACATCAGGGAGTTCGCGACGCTGCCCAAGCACGACGCGCCGCATCTGCGGCAGGTGATCGAGCGGATCGAGGGCTCGGCCAAGCCGGTCATTGCCGCCATCAACGGCACCGCGGCGGGCGGCGGGCTGGAGATCGCGCTCGGCTGCCACTACCGGCTGGCGGCGCCGGCGGCGCGCCTGGGGCAGCCCGAGGTCAAGCTAGGCATCGTGCCCGGCGCCGGCGGCACCCAGCGCTTGCCGCGGCTCATTGGCGTCGAGCCGGCGCTGGAGCTGGTGGTCGGCGGCGACCTGGTGCCGGCCGCCATGGCGCTGGAGCTGGGCCTCATAGACGAGGTGATCGAGGACGGCCTGGTCGACCGGGCGGTCGGCTTCGCCGAGCAGGTGGCGGCCGAAGGCCGGCCGCCGCGCCGGGCCCGCGGCATGGAGGACAAGCTGGCGGTCGCCCGCGGCAGGCCGCAGCTGTTCCAGGACTTCCGCAAGGCCATGGCCCGGCGGGCCCGCGGATTCGAGGCGCCTTATGCCTGCGTGGACTGCGTCGAAGCGGCGCTGGCGATGCCCTTCGAGGAGGCAATGGCCAAGGAGCGCGAGATCTTCCAGCGCTGCGTCACGTCCGACCAGTCCAAGGCCCTGCGCCACATGTTCTTCGCCGAGCGCGAGGCGGCCAAGATTCCCGACCTGCCGGCCGACACCCCGGCGCGGCCGATCGAGCGGGCGGCGGTGATCGGCGCCGGCACCATGGGCGGCGGCATCGCCATGAACTTCGCCAATGCGGGCATCCCGGTATCGGTGCTCGAGCTGTCGCGGGAGGTCCTCGACAAGGGGCTCGGCATCGTGCGCAAGAACTATGCGGCCACCGTGTCCAAGGGCCGGCTCACGCAGCCGGAGATGGATCGGCGCCTGGGGCTGATCACCGGCGTCCTCGACTATGACGCCGTGGCCGACGCCGACTTCGTGATCGAGGCGGTGTTCGAGGACATGCAGGTCAAGAAAGAGGTGTTCCGGACCCTGGACCGGGCGGTGAAGCCCGAAGCCATCCTGGCGACCAACACCTCGAGCCTCGACGTGAACCAGATCGCCGCCGTGACCGGGCGGCCGGAGGCGGTGATCGGCACCCATTTCTTCAGCCCGGCCAACGTCATGCGCCTCATGGAGATCGTGTGCGGGGACAAGTCGTCGCCGGAGACCATCGCCACCACGATGAAGCTGGCCAAGACCCTCGGCAAGGTCGGCGTGCTGGTGGGCGTGTGCGACGGCTTCGTCGGCAACCGCATGCTGTACGCCTATACGCGCCAGGCCAACTTCCTGTTGGAGGAAGGGGCGCTGCCGCAACAGGTCGACCAAGTGATCTACGACTTCGGCTTTCCCATGGGTCCGTTCGCCATGGGCGACCTAGCCGGCCTCGACGTGGGCTGGCGCATCCGCAAGCGCCGGGCGGCGACCCGGCCCCAGAACCTGCGTTACTCGCCGATCGCCGACCGGATCTGCGAGCGCGGGCGCTTCGGCCAGAAGACCGGCGCCGGCTGGTACCGCTACGAAGCGGGCAGCCGCACGCCGATCCCCGACCCGGAGATCGAGGCGCTGATCCTCGAGGTGTCGCGCGAGCTAGGGATCGAGCGCCGCCAAATCGACGACCAGGAGATCCTCGAGCGCTGCCTTTATCCCCTGATCAACGAGGGCGCCCAGATCCTCGACGAG
>JBHICX010000401.1:0-2222 GCA_046759805.1 Kiloniellales bacterium
CCTTCTTCGTCGAGGAGGAGGGCGTGCCGGCCTACGACGAGTTGGTCGCGGTGGCCAACAAGGCGCGTCTCGGCGACCCGGCGCTGCGCCGCTTCGTCGAGGCGCTGGAGCGCGCCGTGCACTACCTGGTGAACCATCCGGACCGGTCCTGGGACCTGTTCATCGGCCGCTACAAGGAGCTCGACGACGAGCTGAACCGCCGCGCCTGGCGCGACACCTTGCCCCGGTTCGCGCTGCGCCCGGCGGCGCTGGACCGGGGCCGCTACCAGCGCTTCGCCGCATTTCTCAAGCGCCAGGGCCTGATCGAGAAGATTCCGGCGCTCGACGACTACGCGGTCGAACCGTGATCGAAGGAAAGACGCGGAAAGGCGCGGACAAGGGAAGGGAGATGGGGGGATAAGGGGGATAGGGAGATGGAAAGGATGGCGCGCCGGAGGCGCGCAAGAATCTCATCCCCTTATCTCCAGCCATCCCCCCTTCCTTCGCCCGCCGAAGCGGGCTTCGCGAAGGCGGGTTATCCCCCTTGCCTTTTCCCTCGCCGCCGGCTCCGGGCGATTTTGCGTTGGAACCGGTGCGCGGCGCATAATATGCTTCGGTGCCGATTCCGCGGTGCTAGTCAGACCTGGGCGCGCAATTGCTCCGTGCCATCAGCCTGTACGTTGTCTTGTATGTGTTGTGGCTGCTGCTCTCCGGCCATTACGAACCGCTGCTATTGATCCTCGGCGCGGTCTGTTGCGTCGGCGTGGTCATGATCGCCTGGCGCATGGACGTGATCGACCATGAAGGCCATCCGGTGCACCTGGGCCCGCGCATCCTGCTCTACTGGCCGTGGCTCGTGTGGCAGATCGCCAGGGCCAATGTCAAAGTGGCGCGCCTCATCCTGCATCCGAGTTTGCCCGTTGAGCCGCTGATCCTGAAGGCCGCAACCAGCCAGAAGAGCGAGCTTGCCCAGGTCATCTACGCCAACTCGATCACGCTGACGCCGGGGACCGTCTCGGTGGACGTGGAACCGGCCGCGATCCACGTGCATTGTCTCACCCCGCGGCTGGCGGCGGACATCGAGGCCGGCGAGATGGACCGCCGGGTCACCAGATTGGAAGGGCCGGCCTGATGTTCGCCGCCGCCGCCGCGGCCGTCCTTGCCACCATGGCGCTGGCGCTGACCCGGGCGCTGCTGGGACCGACGGTCTACGATCGCATCCTGGCGGTCAACATGATCGGCACCAAGACGGTGCTGCTCATCGCCGTGTTCGGGTTTCTGACCGGGCGGCCCGATTTCCTCGACATCGCACTCGTCTATGCGCTGATCAACTTCGTCGGTGTCATCGCCGTCCTGAAGTTCGTCGCCTTCGCCGATCTGGGCGTTCCCCACGCCGACGAGGATTCGGGCGACCTGTGAGTGCGCTGGCCGCCGACCTGGTGAGCTGGGCGTGCCTGCTGGCGGGGTCCGCGTTCGCCTTTACCGGCGGCATCGGCATGCTGCGGCTGCCGGATCTGTTCACCCGCATGCACGCCTCCGGGATCACCGACACCATGGGCGCCGGCCTGATCCTTCTCGGGCTCATGGTGCAGGCCGGCCTCTCCCTCATCACGGTGAAGTTGGCCCTGATCCTGGTGTTCCTCTTGTACACCACCCCGACCTCGACCCACGCCCTGGCCCAGGCGGCGCTCGGCGCCGGGGTCAAGCCCCGGCTTGCGGAGCCAAAGACACGGGACGACGCGAGGGGCGACCCGCCATCGTAGACCTGATCGACATCGCGCTGCTGGCGTTCATGGGGGTCACGGCGCTTGCCGTGGTGCGGCTGCGCAGCCTGTTCGCCGTGGTCATGCTGTCGGGCATCTACAGCCTGCTCACGGCGGCCCTGTTCCTGGTGATGGATGCGGTGGACGTGTCGCTGACCGAGGCCGCGGTCGGCGCCGGCATCGTCACCATGCTCATGTTGGGCACGCTGGCGCTTACCACCAGGGAGGAGAAACCCCCGGCCCATCGGCCGTTGCTGCCGCTGACGGTGGTGCTGATGACCGGCGCCGCGCTCGTCTACGGCACCTTGGACATGCCCGTCTATGGCGACCCGAACGCGGCGGTTCACCGTCACGTGGCACCCCGCTACATCGAACGCTCGGGCACCGAGGTCGGCCTGCCCAATATCGTCACCTCGGTCCTGGCCAGCTACCGCGGCTACGACACCCTGGGCGAGGTCACGGTCATTTTCACCGGCGCCG
>JBHICX010000402.1:0-2214 GCA_046759805.1 Kiloniellales bacterium
CCCCCCGGGGGGGGTGGGGGGCCGGGGGGGGGGGGGGCGCCCCCGGCCGCGCACCGGCAACGCCATCCGCGCTTTATTGGACCTGGCGCCGCAGACCGCCCGGGTGATCCGCGCCGACGGCAGTGAACGCGACGTGGCGCTGTCGCAGGTGAAGCCCGGCGATCGCCTCAGGGTTCGACCGGGCGGCAAGGTCCCGGTCGACGGCGAGGTGCTGGACGGCTCGAGCGCGGTGGACGAGTCGATGATCACCGGCGAGCCGGTGCCGGCGGAGAAGCACCCGGGCGACCTGGTGACCGGGGGCACGATGAATCAAACCGGCAGCTTCGTCATGCGCGCGGATCGGGTGGGCGCCGACACCATGCTGGCCCAGATCGTGCGCATGGTGAGCGCTGCCCAGCGCAGCCGGGCGCCGATCCAGGGGCTGGCGGACCGGGTCTCCGGCTATTTCGTGCCGGCGGTGGTGGCGGTGGCGGCGATCACCGCCGTGGTTTGGGGCCTTATGGGGCCGGAGCCGCGGCTGGCTTTCGCGCTGGTCAACTCGGTGGCGGTGCTGATCATCGCCTGCCCCTGTGCCTTGGGGCTGGCCACGCCGATGTCGATCATGGTGGGGACCGGACGCGGCGCCGGCGCCGGGGTCCTGATCAAGGACGCCGAGGCGCTGGAACGGCTGGAGAAGGTCGACGTCCTGGTGGTCGACAAGACCGGCACCTTGACCCTGGGCAAGCCGAGGCTGGCCACGGTGCTGGCCGCCCCGGGCGGCGACGCCGGCGAGATGCTGCGCCTGGCCGCCGGGCTCGAGCGTGGCAGCGAGCACCCGCTGGCCGCCGCCATCGTCGACGGCGCCGCCGAGCGCGGCCTCAGTCCGGCCGAAGCCCGGGACTTCTCGTCCGAGCCCGGCAAGGGGGTCACCGGGAGCGTCGATGGCCGTGCCGTCGTACTCGGCAACCGCGCACTTCTCCAGGCCCTGTCGATCGATTTTGGGGCGCTGGCGGCCGAGGCCGAGGCGCGGCGCGTCGAGGGCGAGACCGTTATGTTCGTGGCGCTGGACGGCCGCTTGGCGGGGCTCCTGGGGGTGGCCGATCCGGTGAAGGACGGCACCCCGGAGTCCTTGCGCGCGCTCAGGGGGCAGGGCGTGCGCACCATCATGCTGACCGGCGACCACCGGACCACCGCCGAGGCCGTAGCCCGGCAGCTTTTGATCGACGAGGTCGAGGCCGAGGTGCCGCCGCAGCGCATGGGAGTGGTGGTGCGGCGCCTGCAAGGCGAGGGGCATGTGGTCGCCATGGCCGGCGACGGCATCAACGACGCGCCGGCGCTGGCCCAGGCCGACGTCGGCATCGCCATGGGCACCGGGGCGGACGTGGCCATGGAGAGCGCCGGCGTCACGCTGTTGCGCGGCGACTTGCGCGGCATCATACAGGCGCGGCGGCTCAGCCGGGCGACCATGCGCAACATCCGGCAGAACCTGTTCTTCGCCTTCGTCTACAACGCCCTCGGGGTGCCGATCGCGGCCGGCGTCGCCTACCCGTTCTTCGGGCTGCTGTTGAGCCCGATCATCGCCAGCGTGGCGATGAGCCTGAGCTCGGTGTCGGTGGTCGGCAACGCGCTGTTGCTACGCCGGGTGAGGCTGTGACTTGGTGGCCAAGGTCTGCGGCCACAAGGGCGGCGCGCATGGACCATAACGTGCCGCCCAACGGATCGGCTCGACGCCTAGCGTCCGCGACGCCGCCCGTGGCTGCGAGTGCGCCTTGACTCAAATCAATGGACTATTGCGGTTGCTGCGGTAGGCTTATCGCAAATGTCCCCTTAGCCCGGCGCCCTTCTGGCCATGAACAACAAATTTCGTGCCAGCGCTGCGGCGACGGCGAAAGGTCATCCGAAGGCGATGGTCAGCCGGTGGGAGCTGTTCGCGCACGACGCCGACATCGGCGTGCGTGGTTTCGGCCCCACCATGGAGGCCGCTTTCGAACAGGCTGCCTGCGCGCTGACCGCCGTGATCACCGACCCGCGAGGCCTGTCGCCGCGCCAGGTGGTGGAGATCGATTGCCAGGTGGGCGACCGAGAGCTTCTCCTGGTGGAGTGGTTGAACGCGCTCATTTACGAAATGGCCACCCGACGCCTGTTGTTTGGCCGGTTTTCGGTCCATATACAAGGCACGCAGTTGCGCGCCCGGGCCTGGGGCGAGCCGGTCGACGTGTCACGCCACCAGCCTGC
>JBHICX010000403.1:0-2201 GCA_046759805.1 Kiloniellales bacterium
GTTCCGGCGCCCGAGACCGGCGGGAAAGAGACACATGGACCCACAACGGCAGATGGTCGAGGAGATCGAGGCCGAGGTCCTGGAAACCCAGGCCTGGCTCGGCAAGAGCGCCCTCGACCCGAGGGTCATGGCGGCGATGGCCAAGGTCCCGCGCCACGAGTTCGTGCCGCCCGATCAGGACAGCCTGGCCTATATCAACGCCCCGCTCCCCATCGGTTACGGGCAGACCATCTCGCAACCCTATATCGTGGCGGTGATGACTGACATGGTGGCGCCGGAAGACGACCACACGGTGCTCGAGGTCGGCGCCGGCTCGGGCTACCAGGCGGCGATCCTGGCGGAGATCGTCGGACAGGTCTATACCATCGAGGTCGTGCCGGAGCTGGCCGAGCAGGCGCGGGAACGGCTCGAGCGCCTGGGCTGCGCCAACATCGAGGTGCGCGCCGGCGACGGCAGCCTGGGGTGGCCGGAGCACGCGCCGTTCGACGGCATCCTCGTCACCGCCGCGGCGCGCAAGATCCCCCCGGCGCTGATCGATCAGCTGAAATCGGGCGGCCGGATGGCCATCCCCGTCGGCGGCCGGTTCATGAGCCAGGACCTGACGCTGGTGGAAAAGGGCGTAGACGGCAAGGTGTCCAAGCGGTCCGTCCTTCCGGTCGCCTTCGTGCCGCTGGTCAAGGGATGACGCCGGAGGTATTAAGCCTCTCCGCGACGCGCCAGTGCCCGCCCCGGCCCATGGTTGACAGGATCGTGATCGACGGCTCGCATGGCGAAGGTGGCGGCCAGATCCTGCGCACGGCGCTGGCCCTTGCCGCGGTCACCGGCCGGCCCATCCGCGTCGAGCGCATCCGTGCCGGGCGGCGCAATCCGGGGCTTGCGGCGCAGCACCTGACGGCGGTGCGGGCCGCCGCCCGTTTGTGCGACGCACGGCTGATCGGCGACCAACTGGGGTCGGAGACGCTCGACTTCGAACCCGGCGGGACGGCCCGATCCGGCCACTATCTCTTCGACGTGGCGGAGGCCCGCGAGGGCGGCAGCGCCGGGGCGGCGACCCTGGTGCTGCAGACTGTGCTGCCGCCGCTGGCATTGGCGGAACGAGACTCGACGGTCACCGTCAGCGGCGGAACCCATGTGCCCTGGAGCCCGCCCTTCGACTACGCCCGCGACGTCTGGCTGCCGGCCCTCGCGCGGTTCGGCGTGGACGCGAAGCTTGACCTGCAAAGTTGGGGCTGGTACCCGGCAGGGCAGGGCGAGATCCGCGCCCGGGTCCGGGCCTCCGGCCGGCGCGAGCGAAGGCTGCGGTCGGTTGTATGGCGGGAGCGGGGCGGGCTCAAACAGGTGAGGGGGCGGGCGGTGGCGGCCGGGCTGCCGGCGCACATCCCACAGCGCATGAGAGACCGAGCATGCGTCCTACTCGCCCGGGCCGGCATCGACGGCGCCATCGAGGCGCAGCAGGTCGAGGCGGCCTCGCCCGGGGCCGGAATATTCCTCACCGCGGCATACGCCGGCGGCAATGCCGGGTTTTCCGCCCTGGGACAGCGCGGCAAGCTGGCCGAAGCGGTGGCCGAGGAGGCGGTCAGGGCGCTGCTCGCGAACCGCGACGCAGGTGCTGTGTGCGATGTCCATCTCGGCGACCAGGTCGTGGTGCCGGCGGCGTTGGCCACCGGCGTGTCCGAGTTCTCCGTCGAGCGCGCATCCCGCCACCTGACCACCAATACCTGGGTGGTCGAACGCTTCGGCCTGGCTAAAGTGGACATCGAGTCGAGCGACGACGGGGTGGGCGTTGTGACAATATCGCCGCGACAGTTTAACCTGCGATAATTCCGCCGGTCGGGAACAGAACGCATGAACCCGCATGAGACGCGTTCGATGGATGGGAGCCAGACCCTGCAGAGCGTGGTCCAGGGCCTTGCCGCCCATGGCGACCGCCCCGCCATCCTCGCGGTTGGCCCGGAGGCCTGCAGAACGTGGTCCTATGCCGAGCTGACCGACGCGGCGATGCGCCTCGCCCAGGGCCTCATGGAGTTCGGGGTGGCGCCCGGCGAGCCGGTGGCGCTGCTCGCGGCCAACCGGCCGGAGTGGATCGTGGTTCGCCTCGCGCTGATCGCCGCGGGGGCGCTGGCCGTGCCCGTCGACGACCTGATCACCGACGCGGATCTTCAACGGGTGGTCTCCGACAGCGGCTGCCGACGGGTGTTCAC
>JBHICX010000404.1:0-2199 GCA_046759805.1 Kiloniellales bacterium
CGTCGCCGGTGATCACCATCGAGGTGACGGTGAGCGTCTGCCCCTTCAGGCGCGCCCAGGCGAGGGTCTGCCCCGTGATCGGGTCGCCGGAGGTGGTGGCGCGCCAGATGTCGGGGCGGCCCGCGGGCACGAAGCTGAGCGTCGCGCTCTTGCGCTGGATATCCGGGTTGCCGGGGTCCCCCTTCTGGCGCAGCACGGTGGTCCAGGCGACGGTGAAGCCCTGGGCCGCGGGCCGGATGGTGACGTCGAGGTCGCGCTCGGTGAGCCGGAAATAGACGCTGAGATCGCTCTCAGAGAGCGCGCTCCCCTTCCAGTTGCCGTAGAAGGCGGCGACCGACAACTCCCGGGCCTGAGCCGGCGCCGCGGCGAGCAGGGAACCGGCGGCGAGCGCCACCACGAGCGAGAGCCGGGGAATGGTGGAGCGCCGGATCATGCGTGCCTCCTCATTCTTCCCACTTGGGGACGGGCGCCAGTCTAGCGGATGGCCGCGCGGCAGGCCAGCGCGCCCCGTCAGGGCCACTTCGCCATAGGCGGCATCGACATCAGGATGGCGTCGGTATTGCCGCCGGTCTCGAGGCCGAAGCGGGTGCCGCGGTCGTAGAGCAGGTTGAACTCGGCGTAACGGCCGCGGCGCACGAGCTGATACTCGCGCTCTTCGGCCGTCCACGGCTCATTCATGCGCCGGCGCACGATCTCAGGGTAGACCTTAAGAAAGGCCAGGCCGACGTCCTTCGTGAAGGCGAAATCGGCGTCCCAGTCGCCGGAATCCAGGTTGTCGTAGAAGATGCCGCCGACGCCCCGGGGCTCGTCCCTGTGGGGCAGGAAGAAGTAGGAGTCGCACCACGCCTTGAAGCGCTCATAATAGGTCGGGTCGTGGGCGTCGCAGGCGCGTCTTAGCGCGGCGTGGAACCGGGCCGTGTCCTCGTCTTCCGCATAGACCGGCGTGAGATCCGCGCCGCCGCCGAACCAGGCCCTCGTGGTGACGATGTGACGGGTGTTCATGTGGGCCGTCGGCACCAGCGGCGAGTGCATATGCGCCACCACCGAGATGCCGCTGGCCCAGAAGCGCGGGTCATGGGAAGCGCCGGGGATGGTCTTGCGGAACTCGGGCGAGAGTTCGCCGGCGACGGTGGAGACGTTGACGCCCACCTTCTCGAACACCCGCCCGCGCATGACCGACATCACGCCGCCGCCACCGCCCGAGCGCTCCCCCGCCTTCTGCTCAAAACGGCCGGGCGGCCGCTCCGACAGGCTGCCGGCAAGGTCGTCCTCGATGGCCTCGAAAGCGGCGCAGATGCGGCCCTTAAGCTCGGCAAACCAAGCCTGGGCGGCGGTCTTGCGGTCTTCGCCTGTGTTGTCGCTCATCGAGACCCTTTCCTCGCGCTCTCCGGGGCTGGGCGGGCGGCGCTGGACAATATATATTAATGCCGAAAAATGCGGCCTGATTGTGGGCGCATGCGGGCAAGGTGAATGCCATGGCGGCGGGCGAGCCGGATATCGGCAGGGGGCAGCAGGGGCAGGCCGAGGGCACGACCCGGCGTGACTTCCTTTACGTGGCCACGGCCGGCTTCGGCACCGTCGGCACGGCGCTGGCGACGTGGCCTCTGATCCATTCCATGAACCCGTCTGCGGATGTTCTCGCCCTCGCCTCGACCGAGGTCGACCTTTCCGTCATCGAGGAGGGACAGAGCATCACCGTGGTCTGGCGCGGCAAGCCGGTGTTCGTGCGCCGTCGCACGGCGGACGAGATCGAGGCCGCGCGGGCGGACGACGCGGCCGACTTGAAAGACCCCGAGCCCGACGCCGAGCGGGTGAAAAAGCCCGAGTGGCTGATCCTGGTCGGCATCTGCACCCACCTGGGCTGCATTCCCTTGGGCCAGAAAATTGGTGATCCGAAGGGGGGATGGAACGGGTGGTTCTGCCCCTGCCACGGCTCGCACTACGACACCTCCGGCCGCGTCCGCAAGGGGCCGGCACCCAAGAACCTGGAGGTGCCTGAGTACGTCTTCCTAGACGAGACCACCGTCAAAATCGGCTAAAAATCCGGCGATGAGCGAGCTCAAGACCGACAACCGGATCATCAAGTGGATCGAGTACCGGCTGCCGATCTTCACCTTGCTCAACCACGCGGTGGGCGACTACCCGACACCCAGGAACCTCAGCTACTGGTGGAACTTCGGCTCCATCGCCGGCGTCTTC
>JBHICX010000405.1:0-2198 GCA_046759805.1 Kiloniellales bacterium
AAGGTCAAGCCTGTGGTCCGGATCGGGAGACGGCACGGCGGCGAGCAAGGCTTTGGTGTAGGGGTGGACGGGACTGTGAAGCAGGGCCTCGCCCGGCGCGAGTTCGACCAGCCGGCCGGCGCACATCACGGCGATGCGGTCGGCGAGGTAGTGGACGACCGCCAGGTTATGCGAGATGAACAGATAAGTGAGCCCCAGCGCCGCCTGCAGGTCCTTCAACAGGTTGAGGATCTGCGCCTGAATCGAGACATCGAGGGCGGAGACCGGTTCGTCGCAGATCAACAGGTCGGGCTTGAGGGCCAGCGCCCGCGCGATGCCGATTCGCTGGCGCTGGCCGCCGGAAAAGCTGTGCGGGTAGCGGTTCAGGAAACGGGCGTCGAGACCGACCAGCCCCATCAGCTCCTTCACCATCTGCGCCCGCCACGCCCCGTCGCCCACTTTGTGGATCACAAGCGGCTCGCTCACGATGTCGTAGACCGTCATGCGTGGGTTCAAGGAGCTGAACGGGTCCTGGAAAATGAACTGGATCTTGCGGCGGAACTGGACCAGCTCGCGCTCGTTCAGGCTCAGCACATCGACCAACCGGCCGCGGTCATTGAAATGCAGCTCGCCTGTGTCGGGCGTGATTGCGCGCACGATTATCTTGCCCAAGGTCGTCTTGCCACAGCCGCTCTCTCCCACCAGCCCCAGGCACTCGCCGCGCCGGATGTCGAGGCTGACGTCGTCGACGGCGAGGCTTTCGCTGCTTCGCCCGGCCCCGAGGACGCCGCTCTTGCGGGTTGGGAACCGCTTGGTCACGTTGCCTACGGTCAAGAGCGGGCCGGCCTGATCGGCGACCGCCGGCCAGGCTTCCTTTGCGGCCATGAGATGACCGGTCTCGTGCTTGACCTCGCGAACCGGGGTGAGCCGCTCGTCCGCTGTCATGTCGAAATGCGGCACCGCGCGGAGCAGCGCCTTGAGGTAGGGATGACGGGGCTTGCCGAATATGTCGTCGAGCGTGCCGCTTTCCATGACCTTGCCGCGATACATCACGACGATTTCCTGGGCGACGTTGGCGACCACGCCCAGGTCGTGGGCGATCATGAGCACCGCCATGCCAAGTTCGGCCTGCAAATCCCGTATCTGTTTGAGTATCTGCGCCTGGATGGTCACGTCGAGGGCGGTGGTCGGCTCGTCGGCGATCAACAGCGCCGGCCGGCAGATGAGCGCCATGGCGATCATCGCCCGCTGGCGCAGGCCGCCGGACAGCTCAAACGGATAGCTCTTGAACGCCTTCTCGGGGCCGGGGAAACCGACCAGGCGCAGCATTTCCAGGGTGAGTTCCAGCCCCTCCCCTCGGCTCACCTCCCGGTGTAGGTGCAACGCCTCGCTCACCTGGTTGCCGACCGTATGCAACGGCGACAGCGAGGTCATCGGCTCCTGAAAGATGATGGAAATGCGGCCGCCCCTGATGGCCCGCATGGCCCGGCTGTCGGGCGGCAGGCGGGCGATGTCGACGACTTGCCCCGGCCGCTCGGGATCGGCGAACAGGATTTCGCCGCCGGCGATGTGCGCTGCCTTGGGGAGGATGCCCATGATCGACTGGGCGATGACCGATTTCCCGGCGGCGGATTCGCCGACCAATGCGACCGTCGACCCCTGGCCCACCTGGAAAGAGACCCCCTGGACGGCGTGTATGGTGCCGCCGTGGACGTGAAACGCCACCTTGAGGTCACGGACTGTGAGCAGGTCTGCCATCAGGCGTCCGCCCGCCGTCCGCCGTCGGCCGTGGGGCCGCTGTCCTCGAAGGTGATGCCCAGGGCGGCGAAATTGCTGACGGTGACGGGCCTCAGTTCGATGCCGTTGGCCGTCACGGCGGCGGCGGTCTGGGCCGCGATCTCCACGAATCCGTCAAGGGTCGAGTCGATCTTCAAGGTGGTTCGGCCCCCCTTGAGGCTGAGCTGCATCCAGCCTTCGGCCCGGTCACGCTTGGTCGAGTAGTAACTCAGCTTGACCTTGTCCAGATCGCGCCACGCGATGCTCCGGCGATCGCGGCTCAGGGCCGGTGTCCGGCGGGCCGATATGGCCTCCTCGGTCACTTCTACGGACTTGCCCTGGCGCAACCAGGTGCGCAGGCCGAACATCAAAAACAACGCGGTCAGCGTTCCGAAGACGGCGGTGACCGCGGGACTGCCTTGAATCGCCAACAGCGGGGTGGC
>JBHICX010000406.1:0-2198 GCA_046759805.1 Kiloniellales bacterium
GCCGTCTCCGCCGGCGTGGGCTTCCCCGGCGCGATCACTCGGCGCAGCGCCTCTTCGAAGGTGAGGGCTTCCGACATTCTGCCGCGGCCCTCCTCAGGCACGGCTTCCTCCTCGGTGGGGGGTTCCTCGGGCGCGAGCCCCTCGAGGAACTGGCCGCCGTAGATTACCAAGGGCAGCACCCGCGCCTCCTGGACCCACTCGGGGTGGTCGTCGGGCGGGATCAGCCGGACCAGAATGAGATAGGAGAAGCTCACCACCACGGCGCCGAAAACGAGGCCGAAGGCGAAGCCCAAAGTGCGGTCCAGGAAGCCCATGCCGGTTTCCTTTGCCCGCCGCGAGATCAATTGGCCGATCGTCGAGACTATGACGAACGCGGCCACGAAGATGGTCACGATGGTCACGGCGTCGGCGAGGAACTGCGGCGCGATATAGTTGCGGGCGAGAGAGTTCAGCACCGGGACGAGGTGGAAGGTTGCCAGGATCGCTCCCAACAAGCTGACAATGAACAGCAGCACCCTGATGAAGCCGCCAGCGAACGCCAGCACGCCCGAGGTGAGGAGGACGGCGACCACGATCCCGTCGGTAATGTTGATAGGAAGCTCCTCCATGGCCCTCGTCCGCCGCCTGTGCTCCCCTCAAGCCGCCGTCGGGTTTGCCGTGAACAGGTCCACCAGTTCCCGCAGGCGCCCGATCTCGGCTATCGTGATGTCCTCTGGCGCTGCCTTGATGCCGGCGGCGGCAAGGGCGTGGGAGAAGCCGAGCTTGGCGGCTTCCTTGAGGCGGAGCTCGGCCTGGCTCACCGCACGCACCTCACCAGATAAGCCCACCTCGCCGAAAACCACGCTGCCGCTGGGAACCGGTACGCTGGTTAAGGAGGATATCAGCGCCGCGGCCACGGCGAGATCCGCCGCCGGCTCGGCGATCCTCAAGCCCCCGGCGACGTTGAGGTAGACGTCGTTGCCGGCAAGGCTGAGGCCGCAGCGCGCTTCCAGCACCGCCAGCACCATTGCCAGCCGGCCGCCGTCCCAGCCGACCACGGCGCGCCGTGGGGTCGCGAGCGGCGAGGGCGCGACCAGCGCCTGAATCTCGACCAGCAGGGGCCGCGTGCCCTCGATGCCGGCGAAGACGGCGGCCCCGCTCACCTCGTCCGCGCGCTGGCTCAAGAAAAGCGCCGACGGGTTCGCCACCTCGGCGAGGCCGGCGTCGGTCATTTCGAATACGCCGATCTCGTCGGTGGGGCCGAAGCGGTTTTTTACCGCCCGCAAAATGCGGAACTGGTGGCTGCGCTCGCCCTCGAAGTACAGCACCGTGTCGACCATGTGCTCCAGCACCCTGGGGCCCGCGATCTGCCCCTCCTTGGTGACGTGGCCGACCAGCATCACGGTCTGGCCGCGGCGTTTGGCGAGCCCAATGAGCTCTTGGGCGCTGGCGCGTACCTGCGCAACCGTGCCGGGGGCCGAATCCAGGCTGTCGACGAACATGGTCTGGATCGAATCGATCACCACCATCCGGGGCGCCTCGGCGGCGTCCAGGGCGGCAACGATGTCGCGGACGCTGGTGGCGGCGGCGAGGCGCACAGGCGCGTCGTGCAGGCCCAAGCGGCGGGCGCGCATACGGATCTGGTCGCTCGCTTCCTCGCCCGAGATGTAAGCGCACGGGGTGCCGGCATGAGCCAACGCCCCCACTGCCTGGAGCAACAGGGTCGACTTGCCGATGCCTGGATCGCCGCCGACCAGTAGACCTGAGCCCGGCACCAGGCCGCCGCCGCAGACCCGGTCGAATTCGGCGATGCCGCTCAACGTGCGAGGCTCGTTGTCGGCCTCGCCATTGAGCGCAACGAAGTCGAGCGCTTGTCCCTTGCCGGGGGCCAGCCCCCCGGGCGCCACCACCCTCGGGGCTTCCTCGACGATGGTGTTCCACTGGCCACAGGCTTCACAACGGCCGGCCCACTTGCGGTGCGCTGCGCCGCAGGCCTGGCAGACGTAGCGCTCCCCTGGCCGGGCCACCTAGGCCGGGTCTCCCGGGACGATGCGGGGCTCGAGGATGGTCACGGGCGCAGGACCTCCATCTCGATCGGGCCCTCGGCGCGGCCGTGGATAAACTGATCGACGTATTCGTTGCCGCTTTGGTCGATCTCGTCGACGAGCGACGAGACCAGCGCCGCGGCGCGACGAGGTATTTGTACCGGCATCAGCCGA
>JBHICX010000407.1:0-2172 GCA_046759805.1 Kiloniellales bacterium
GCCGCCAGCGCCTCTTCGAGCGGCATCGGCGGGTCGAGCGAGACCGTGCCGTACAACGGATAGGCGCCGTCCACCGCCTTCAGCTCGACCATGGTGCCGCCGGCGCCGGGCGTTCGGGCCATGGCCTTCAGCGCCGCCACATGCGAGACCTTCGCTCGCGCCTCGAGCCAGGCGCGCTGCGCCGGGTCCATTTCGCGGTGGCTCAACCGCAGCTCGACGTCGCCGCCCAACAGCCGTTGGGCGTCCGCCTGCAACCCGGCCATCATCGCCGAAGACACGGAACCGACCCCGGCGATCGCGGCGACCCCGAGCACCAGACAGGCAAGGAACACGCGGAACCCGGCGAGCCCGGCCCGCAGCTCTCGGCGGGCCATCCGCCAGGCGGTCGCGAGCTCTGCCACGCCCGTCAGCTTCGCGCCGCGGCCTTGACCGGCGACCGGCCGGCCGCACCCAGGATGCGCCCGTCCACCAGGCGAACAGTGCGGTCGCAGCGCCCGGCCAGCGCCCCGTCATGGGTGATCAGCACCAGGGTGGTGGCGGCCCGGGCCTGCAAGGCGAACAACAGGTCGATCACCTGCTCGCCGGTGGCGCCGTCGAGGTTGCCGGTCGGCTCGTCGGCCAACAACAGCCGCGGCTCGGTGACGAAGGCGCGGGCCAGCGCCACCCGCTGCTGCTCGCCGCCCGATAGTTGCCCCGGGTAATGATGCAGGCGTGGCATCAGGCCAACCGCCTCCAGGGCCGCCCGGGCCCGGTCGAAGGCGTCGGACCGGCCGGCGAACTCGAGCGGCACCGCCACGTTCTCCAAGGCGGTCATGGTCGCCACCAGATGGAAGGCCTGAAACACGATGCCCACGTTGTCGCGCCGGAATATGGCCAGCCCATCCTCGTCCAGCCGGCCCAGGTCACGGCCGGCCACCTGAACCACGCCAGCGGTTGGGCGCTCGAGGCCGGCAACCAACATGATCATGGTGGTCTTGCCGGAGCCCGACGGGCCGACCACGCTCAGCGTCTCCCCGGCGGCTACGCTGAGCGACAGGCCGCGCAGGATGTTGACCGGACCGGCCTGGCTTTCCAAGGTAAGGTGGACATCGTCGAGGACGATCATGTCGGCGTCGCGGAGGGTCGGATCAGCGGTGGACATGGCAGTCAGTCGCGGTCCCTGGGTGAGGCTCGGACGCCGCGTCGCCGCCCTGGCCGGCGCCTTGAAGCCATATGGCCAGGCGGCTCGGCTTTTCAACACGGCGGCGCTGGCCCTGGCGCTGGCCACGGGCGTCGCCGCGGCCGGACAGCAGACGCTGCGCCTGGTGGTCTTCGGCGACAGCCTGACCGCCGGCTACGGGCTGCCGGCGGCGGCCGCTTTTCCGGCCCAGCTCGAGCGCGCGCTCACCGCCCGCGGCCTCGACGTGGTGGTGGTCAACGCCGGGGTCTCGGGGGATACCACGGCGGGCGGCCTGGCCCGCCTCGACTGGACGCTGGCCGAGGGGCCGGACGCGTTGATCCTGGCGCTGGGCGCCAACGACGCGCTGCGCGGCATCGACCCGCAGCTCACCTATGACAACCTGGACCGTATCTTAAGCCGTCTCGGCGAGCGCGGGGTCATGGTGCTGCTGGCCGGCATGCTGGCGCCGCCCAATCTGGGCCGCGCCTATGGCGATCGGTTTGACGCGATCTTCCCGCGGCTTGCGGAGGAGCACGGGGTGCCGCTATATCCCTTCTTCCTGGACGGCGTGGCGGCGGAACCGGCGCTCAACTTGGGCGACGGCCTGCATCCGAACGAGGCCGGCGTGGCGGTAATGGTGGCCCGCATCACCCCCTACGTGCTGCGCCTGATTGACCGGCTGCGCCGGCGCTAGGCAAGCTCGGGGGATGCGAGCGAGATGAACGACTTCAAGGCCGCCCACGGCTCGGCGCAAGACTGGCACAGCGCCGCCACCCATTGCCTGGACGAGCTGGGCACCTTGGGCCAATCCTACCGGCTTGGCTTCCTCTACGTCACCGACCACTGGGCCGACGCCATCGGGGACATCATGGCGGTGCTCGCCCGCGGCACCGGGGTGAGCGACTGGGTCGGCACCGTCGGCATCGGCATCTGCGCCAGCGGCCGGGAGTACTTCGATGAGCCGGCGATGGCGGTGATGGTGGCCGCCCTGCCGGCCGAGGCCTACCGGGTGT
>JBHICX010000408.1:0-2171 GCA_046759805.1 Kiloniellales bacterium
AATCGACGCCAGCCTGACGCTGCGTGATATGGGCAGGGGACCGGAGTTTTCAAGCATGGCACAGGTCACGGAAGGCGAGATCCTGGAGGCCCTGAAGGGCGTCGTCGACCCGGATCGGGGCGCCGACATCGTCTCGCTTGGCATGGTTTCGGGTTTGGTGGTCAAGGACGGTAACGTCGGCTTCGCCATCGAGGTCGACCCGGAGCGCGGTCCCAAGCTCGAGCCGTTGCGCAAGGCGGCCGAGAAGGCGGTCGAGGCGCTGCCGCAGGTGCTATCGGTGACCGCGGTGCTCACCGCCCATAGCGCCAGGGGCCGGGCCGGCGAGGCGCCGCCGCAGCCGGGCCCGCGGCCGCAGCCGGCGACCGGCGAGCGGCCGTTGGTGCCGGGGGTCAAGTCGATCGTCGCGGTGGCCAGCGGCAAGGGCGGCGTCGGCAAGTCGACCACCGCCGCCAACCTGGCCTTGGGCCTGGCCGCCAGCGGCCACCGGGTGGGCGTGCTCGACGCCGACATCTATGGCCCCTCGCAGCCCCGCATGCTGGGCATCGCCGGCCGGCCGGTGAGCCGCGACGGCAAGACGCTCGAGCCGATGCAGAACTACGGCGTCAAGGTGATGTCCATGGGCTTCCTGGTGGCCGAGGACACGCCGATGATCTGGCGCGGGCCGATGGTCATGAGCGCCCTGCAACAGATGCTGCGCGACGTCAACTGGGGCGAGCTCGACGTCATGATCGTGGACCTGCCGCCCGGCACCGGCGACGCCCAGCTGACCATGGCCCAGCAGGTGCCGCTCACCGGCGCCGTCATCGTGTCCACGCCGCAGGACATCGCGCTCTTGGACGCCCGCAAGGGGCTCAACATGTTCCGCAAGGTGGACGTGCCGGTGTTCGGCATCGTCGAGAACATGAGCTACTTCCTGTGCCCCAGCTGCGGCCATGAGGCACACATCTTCGGCCGCGGCGGCGCCAGGCGCGAGGCCGACAGGCTGGGCATGGAGTTCTTGGGCGAGATTCCCCTCGACATCGAGATCCGCGAGACCTCCGACGGCGGCCAGCCGATCGTGGTCTCGCACCCGGACAGCGCGCACGCGCAAGCCTATCGCGCCATCGCCGATCGGGTGTGGGAGAAGGTCGCGCAGACCCTCGGCGAGCCGGCGCGCCGGATGCCGCAGATCGTGATGCAGTGACCCCGCGCCGGGGCGCCGCCCGGACGCCGCTGATCCCGAGGCTGGCGCCTTAAGCCCGCGCGCGCTATATCTCGTCCCATGTCGGCGATCGCGTTCGTGCTCCTGATCGTGTTCATGCTGGCCACGCTGGGCGTGCTCGCCACCGGGGTGTTCAGCATGATGAAGGGCGGCGAGTTCAACCGGAAATACGCCAACCAGCTGATGCGCGCCCGGGTCTTGTGCCAGTTCCTGGCGCTGCTGTTCTTTGCCCTGTTCATGTTGACCGCCGGCGGCTAGGGGGAGCGGCTCTCATGGTCACGCTGAGCAAGATCTACACCCGTGGCGGCGACAAGGGCGAGACCTCGCTCGGCGACGGCCGGCGGGTGCCCAAGCACGATCTGCGCATCGCCGCCTACGGCACGGTGGACGAGGCCAACGCCGCCATCGGGCTGGCCCGACTGCACGCGACCGGCGAGGCCGACCGGATGCTGGCGCGCATTCAGAACGACCTGTTCGACCTGGGCGCCGATCTGTGCACGCCGGAGGATGCCCTGCGCCGTGACCGGCCGCTGCGCATCAACGCGGCCCAGGTCACCCGACTCGAGGCCGAGATCGACGCCATGAACGCCGGCCTCGAGCCACTGAAAAGCTTCATCCTGCCCGGCGGCCGGCCGGCCGCGGCCTATCTGCACCTGGCGCGCACGGTGGTGCGTCGCGCCGAACGGCTAATCACCGAGTTGGCGGCCCGGGAACCGCTCAACCAGCGGGCGGTCAAATACGTCAACCGGCTGTCGGATCACCTGTTCGTCCTCGGCCGCCACCTCAACGACGACGGCAAGGCGGACGTGCTGTGGGTGCCGGGCGCCAACCGCTAGAGCGGTATCCACTTGACCTGGAAACGCTCCAGCCCGCTCCCCCACCCGGCCACCCACGGGGTCGTATGCTTGGGGTGGCCGGGAGGGGGAGCGGGCTGGAGCCGGTTGATAAGGATAACGCTGGCCCAGGCCTC
>JBHICX010000409.1:0-2155 GCA_046759805.1 Kiloniellales bacterium
GGACCTTCTCATGCACCTGGCCGCCGAGCAGGTTGTAGACGGGCTGGCCGAGCGCCTTGCCGACGATGTCCCAGCAGGCCATCTCGATGCCGCTCAAGACACCCACCAGCGACATCTCCGGATGCTGGCAATAGCCGCTCGAATAGATGATCCGCCACAGCCGCTCGATCCGGAACGGATCGGCGCCGACGACGTAGCGTGCGCAAACGTCCTCGATCATCCGCGCCGTGGTGTGCGGGTGAAACGGCACGCCGAAGGTCTCGCCGTAGCCGACCGTGTTGTCGTCGGTGATGAGCTTCACGAACACGAAATACCCGCCGCCGCGGTGCGGCGGGGGATTACCGACCACGAAGGTCTTGAAATCGGTGATTTTCATGAGCCGCGCTTCCTCCCCGGCAAGACGGGCCAAGCCTAGCGCAGTTGCCGGCCAGGCGGTATCGCAACCGGCATCGCCGGCGGCGGCGTTGGCGGTCGCATGTCGGGCCGGTCCGGAGTGGCGCACGGCGGCGCGGAGGGAGGATCGCCGAGCGCGACCTCCATCCGGCCTAGGAGACACGCCCGATTACGTGGGCGGTGGTGTCGGCCCAGGCTTCGCCGCCGGCCATCAAGCAGCTGGTGCCGTCGGGTAGGGTGCGAACCAGGGTCCAGGTGTCCCCGTCCTTGCTGGTGAACAGCTGCATGACGGTGCCGTCGTTGGCCAGGCCAATGCCCATGGGTTCCTCGGCGTACCTGCGGCTAAGCTGCTTGACCAGTTCGGCGTGGGCCAGACAGACGGTCTGTGCCTCGGCCGGGCTTGACATGACGGCCACGGCCAGCATCAGGGTCATGGCGAGGCCGATGGTGCCGAAGATGCGGGCGATCACGCCGGCCACGCTCTGCGACTTTGCGGCTGTGAGAGTCATGGCTGGTTCTCCTTTCCAAGTACCGGTGGAACGCCCGGGTGGGATTTCCACAAGTATTCGAGCGGTTGTCCATCAATCCCCTATAAATGCTGGCAACAGGCTTTTTCATAAGTGATGGGCGTCACACTTCACGACTAGTTTATGCGATCTAACGAAAACGTGAGGTGGATGTGACTTGGGACGCGGCAGAACGGCCGACCAATGTCCTTGGCAGTGCCGGCGCGATGTGTATGATGGCCTGCCATTGCTGCAAGGCGCGGCCGCGATGGCGAACAGAGAGTTCCGTGAAGCCCTGACGTTCGATGACGTCCTGCTCGAGCCCGCCGAATCCGCCATCCTGCCGACCCAGACCGACACCCGTACCCGGGCCACCCGGAATCTCGAGATCGGCGTTCCGCTGATCTCCGCCGCCATGGACACGGTGACCGAGAGCGCCATGGCGATCGCCATGGCGCAGACCGGCGGCCTCGGCGTCATCCACCGCAACCTGGACATCAGGGCCCAGGCGGGCGAGGTGCGCAAGGTCAAGAAGTTCGAATCCGGCATGGTGGTGAACCCGGTGACCATCACCGCGGACAAGGTGCTCGCCGATGTGCTCGAGCTGATGAATCGGCACCGGATCTCGGGCATCCCGGTGGTCGAGACCGGCAACGGCCGCCTGGTCGGCATCGTCACCAACCGGGACGTGCGCTTCGCCAGCGACCCGAAGCAGCCGGTGAGCCAGCTGATGACCCACGAGAACCTGGTCACCGTGCGCGACGGCGTGGAGCCGGAGGAGGCCAAGCGCCTGTTGCACCGGCACCGGATCGAGAAGCTGTTGGTGGTGGACGACGACTATCGTTTGTCCGGCCTGATTACGGTGAAGGACATCGAGAAGGCGAGCGCCTTCCCGAACGCCTGCAAAGACGATCAGGGCCGCCTGTGCGTGGCCGCCGCCTGCGGCGTCGGCGACGAGGGGCTGCGCCGGGCGGAGGCGCTGCTCGAGGCCGAGGTCGACGTGGTGGTGGTCGACACCGCGCATGGCCATTCCCGCGGCGTCATCGACTCGGTGTCCCGGGTCAAGGCGCTGTCGAACTACGCCCAGGTGATTGCCGGCAACGTCGCCACGGCCGATGGGGCCAAGGCGCTCATCGACGCCGGCGCCGACGCGGTCAAGATCGGCATCGGGCCCGGATCGATCTGCACCACCCGGGTCATCGCCGGGGTCGGGGTGCCGCAGCTGACCGCGATTCTGGACGCCGTCGAGGCGGCGG
>JBHICX010000410.1:0-2153 GCA_046759805.1 Kiloniellales bacterium
TTGTTGCCATGTGGTGGTTCTTCCGCAACCTGGCCCTGATCGTCTCGCCGATGGTGGTGGCCATGGTCTCGGCCGGCAGCACCATGGCGCTGCTGGTGATCAGCGGCAACACCATCCACATCATGAGCTCGATGATCCCGGTGTTTATCATGCCCATCGCGGTGCTCGACGCGGTGCACATTCTCTCCGAGTTCTATGACCGCTACCAGGAGACGCGGGACCGCCGGCGCACCATGTACGCGGTCATGCGCCACCTGTTCACGCCGATGCTGTTCACCACGCTGACCACGGCCGCCGGCTTCGCCTCCCTGGCGCTGACCCCGATACCCCCGGTTCAGGTGTTCGGCATATTCGTAGCGATCGGCGTGTTCCTGGCCTGGTTCTGGACCATGACCTTCGTGCCGGCCTTCGTCATGTTGATCCCGGAGAAAAGGCTCGCCGACTTCGGCCTTCCGTACGGTGCAGGTGCCGCGAAGGAGAAGGCGAGCCTCATGGACCGTTGGCTCGGGCGTGTCGGCCGGGCGATGTCCCGGCACACCAAGCCGGTGCTGGCGCTCACCGCGGTTGCCGTGGTTATCGCCGCCTATGGCATCAGTCGGATCACCATCAATGACAACCCGGTCAAGTGGTTCGAAGCCTCGCATCCGATCCGGGTCGCCGACCGGATTCTGAACCAGCACTTCGGAGGCACCTACATGGCCTATCTGGCGGTGCAGCCAGGCGAGGGCGAAGAGGCACTGACCGACTATCTGGACGATTTTCTTGCCCGCCTCGGGACGCGGGCGCAGGCCGCCCGGGACCAGGGGCTTGCCGCCGCCGGCGCGGTCTTCGATGAGTTTCGCCTGATCGCCCGTGAGACGGCGCCGGCGGCCGGGTCCAAGGCCGCGCTCCTGGAGGCGCTGGGGGCCGCGGTCGAGGCGCGCATGCGCGACGCCCCTGCCGAACGGTTGGCGGCGTGGGACGAGGTCCAGCTGTTCCTGGATTCCGAGCGCCAACGCGACCAGGTCTTCAAGCAGCCCGACGCCTTGCGCTATCTGGCGGCGCTCCAGGAGCGGCTGCTTGGCACCGATGTGGTGGGCAAGTCCAACTCTCTGGTGGATATCGTCAAGACCGTGCACCGCGAGTTGCTTCTTGGCGAGCCGCAGCAGTTCCGCATCCCGGACAGCGCCAATGCCGTGGCGCAGACGTTGCTCACCTATCAGAGCAGCCACCGGCCGCAGGACCTGTGGCACTTCGTGACCCCGGATTACCGCAAGGCAAGCATCTGGGTACAGCTTAGGAGCGGTGACAACCAAGACATGAGCCGAGTCGTCCAGGCGATCGCCGATGCCACCGTTGCCAGCCCGCCGCCCTTCGACCTGAAGACCCGTTGGTTCGGTTTGAACTACATCAACGTGGCCTGGCAGGAGAGGATGGTGAGCGGCATGCTCTTGGCCCTTCTGGGCAGTTTCGTCGTGGTGCTGGTGATGATGATCGTGCTTTTCCGCTCGCTGCTGTGGGGGCTGTTGTCCATGATCCCGCTGAGTGTAACGATCGGCCTGATCTACGGACTGATCGGGCTCATCGGCAAGGACTACGACATGCCGATCGCCGTGCTCAGCGCGCTCAGCCTTGGCCTGGCGATAGACTACGCGATCCACTTCCTGGCGCGTTCGCGGGCGGCCTACGCCCAGACCGGCTCGTGGCGGCAGGCTATTGGCATGGTATTCGGCGAGCCGGCGAGGGCGATCACCCGCAACGCCATAATCCTGGGCGTCGGCTTTCTGCCCCTCGTCGCCGCGTCCCTCTTGCCCTACAAGACCGTGGGCGTGTTCATCGCAGCCATTCTGCTGACCGCCGGCCTCGGCACGTTGGTTATCCTGCCGGCGCTCGTCACCGTGCTGGAAAGGTGGCTGTTTGCGCGCCCGCGCCGCGATGGGCTTCCCTAGACCGCAGGTTCCTGAGCAATGGGCCGAGGACGACTGCGATGACTTCGGTTCGAAAGGCCGTATTGATTGGGCTTACCTTCGGAGTCTCGCTGCTCGGACCGGCGATCGGCGGTGCCGGAGCGGCCGAGAAGGTCCCGGCGGTGCAGGAGATCGTCCACCGCGCCAATCTGGTGTCCTATTTCCAGGCGCGCGACGGTCGGGCGCGCGTGTTCATGGAGATCAAGG
>JBHICX010000411.1:0-2141 GCA_046759805.1 Kiloniellales bacterium
TTCGAGCCGACCATCGACTACGTGGTCACCAAGATGCCGCGGTTCGCCTTCGAGAAGTTCCCGGGCGCCAAGCCGGTGCTCACCACCGCCATGAAGTCGGTCGGCGAGGCCATGTCGATCGGCCGCTCATTCGCCGAGTCGGTGCAGAAGGCGCTGCGCTCGATGGAGATCGGCCTCACCGGGTTCAACGAGGTTGAGTTCGCCGGTACGAGCGACGGCGTCACCCGCGAGGACGTCATCGAGGCGCTCGCCGTCCCCCGCCCCGACCGCCTGCTGGTGGTGGCCCAGGCGCTACGGCACCGGCTTTCGGTGGCCGAGGTGCACCGTGCCTCATGCATCGACCCGTGGTTCATCGCCCGCATCGCGGAGGTGGTGGCGGTCGAGGACGAGATCCGCCGCCACGGCCTGGCGGAGGATGCCCACGGCCTCATGCGGCTCAAGCAGCTCGGTTTCAGCGACGCCCGGCTGGCCGAGCTCGCGGGGCTCGACGAAGCCAGCGTCGCGGCGCGCCGCCGGCGCCTCGGGGTGACCCCGGTGTTCAAGCGCATCGACACCTGCGCCGCCGAGTTCCCCTCGCGCACGCCGTATCTGTACTCGTGCTACGAGGCGCCCTCGTTCGCCGCCGATGCCGGGCCGGCTTGCGAAGACGAGGCGGCGGTGAGCGGGCGCCGCAAGATCGTCATCCTCGGCGGCGGCCCGAACCGCATCGGTCAGGGGATCGAGTTCGACTATTGCTGCGTGCATGCGGTCTACGCGCTGCACGAAGCCGGCTTCGAAACCATCATGGTCAACTGCAACCCGGAGACGGTGTCCACCGACTACGATACCGCCGACCGGCTGTACTTCGAGCCGGTGGTCGCCGAGGACGTGATCGCGCTCATTGAGGCCGAACGCGCCCAAGGCGATCTCACCGGCGTCATCGTGCAGTTCGGCGGGCAGACCCCATTGAAGCTGGCAGGTGCCTTGGAGCGAGCCGGCATCCCGATCCTCGGCACCCAGCCGGAGGCCATCGATTTGGCCGAGGACCGCGAGCGCTTCCAGCAACTGCTGGCGCGGCTCGAATTGCGCCAGCCGCCGAACGGCACCGCCTCATCGCTCGAGGAGGCCGAGGCGGTGGCCGAACGGGTCGGCTACCCGGCGGTAATTCGGCCGTCCTACGTGCTCGGCGGCCAGGCCATGGAGATCGTCCACGACCGCGACGATCTGGTCACCTACATGCAGGGCGCAATTCGGGCCTCGGGCTCGAACCCGGTACTGATCGACCGTTACCTGCAGGACGCGATCGAGGTGGACGTGGACGCCGTCGCCGACGGCGCGAGCGTGTATATCGGCGGCGTCATGGAGCATATCGAGGAGGCGGGCGTGCATTCCGGCGATTCGGCCTGCGCCCTGCCACCGCATTCGCTGGACCGGCCGGTGGTCGAGAGGTTGCGCCATCAGACCGGCGAGCTGGCGCGCGCGCTCGGTGTCATCGGGCTGATGAACGTCCAGTTCGCCGTCAAGGGCGGCGAGATCTATGTCCTGGAGGTCAACCCGCGGGCCAGCCGCACGGTACCCTTTGTCGCCAAGGCGACCGGGGTGCCAATCGCCAAGATCGCGGCTCGGGTGATGGCCGGCGAGCGGCTCGCCGACTTCGGCCTCGGCCCCGATGCCCCGGACCGCGGCTATGTGGCGGTGAAGGAAGCGGTATTCCCGTTCGCCCGCTTCCCCGGCGTCGACGTGCTGCTGGGCCCGGAAATGAAGTCGACCGGCGAGGTCATGGGCCTCGACCCCAGCTTTGCCGGCGCCTTCGCCAAGGCGCAGCTCGGCGCCGGCAACGTGCTGCCGCTGGAGGGCACGGTGTTCATTTCGGTCAAGGACCAGGACAAATCGGCGATGATCGAACCCGGCCGGCGCTTGGTCGAGATGGGGTTCCGGCTCATTGCCACCGACGGCACCGCCGGCTTCCTGTCGGCCCGAGGGTTGCAGGTGAAGACCGTCAACAAGGTCATTCAGGGCTCGCCCCACGCGGTGGACGCCATGTTGAGCGGCGAGGTCAAGATGGTATTCAACACCACACTCGGCCGTCAGGCGATCAAGGACAGCTTCAGCCTGCGCGAGACCGCGCTCATGCACCGAATTCCCTATTTCACCACGGTCGC